>NZ_JBFRSD010000027.1:0-1177 GCF_041473395.1 Vibrio sp. 10N.222.55.C6 | reverse complement strand
AAGATTTTAGCTACAACACCAGCACCAACTGTACGGCCACCTTCGCGGATTGCGAAACGTAGACCTTCGTCCATTGCGATTGGAGCGATTAGCTCAACAGTCATTTGAACGTTGTCACCTGGCATTACCATTTCTACGCCTTCTGGTAGAGTGATGTCGCCTGTTACGTCAGTTGTACGGAAGTAGAACTGTGGACGGTAACCTTTGAAGAAAGGAGTGTGACGGCCGCCTTCGTCTTTAGAAAGTACGTATACTTCAGACTCAAACTTAGTGTGTGGGTTGATAGAACCTTTCGCAGAAAGTACTTGACCACGTTCAACGTCATCACGCTTAGTACCACGTAGAAGTGCACCAACGTTCTCACCTGCACGACCTTCGTCAAGCAGTTTACGGAACATTTCAACACCAGTACAAGTAGTAAGAGTAGTCTCTTTGATACCAACGATTTCTACTTCGTCACCTACACGTAGGATACCGCGCTCGATACGACCAGTTACAACAGTACCACGACCTTGAATTGAGAATACATCTTCAATTGGTAGTAGGAACGGTTGGTCAACTGCACGCTCTGGCTCAGGAATGTAAGAATCTAGTGCTTCTGCAAGCTCAACGATCTTGTCTTCCCACTGCTTCTCGCCGTTTAGTGCGCCAAGTGCAGAACCTTGGATAACTGGTAGGTCATCACCTGGGAAGTCGTATTCAGAAAGAAGTTCACGAACTTCCATCTCAACTAGCTCAAGTAGCTCTTCGTCATCTACCATGTCACATTTGTTCATGAATACGATGATGTAAGGGATACCAACTTGACGACCAAGTAGGATGTGCTCACGAGTTTGAGGCATAGGGCCGTCAGTCGCAGCAACAACTAGGATACCGCCGTCCATTTGTGCAGCACCAGTGATCATGTTTTTAACATAATCCGCGTGTCCTGGACAGTCTACGTGTGCGTAGTGACGTGCTGGAGTGTCGTACTCAACGTGAGAAGTTGCGATTGTGATACCGCGCTCACGCTCTTCTGGAGCGTTATCGATAGATGCGAAATCTTTAGCAACACCGCCGTATACTTTTGCAAGAGTAGTACAGATAGCAGCAGTTAGAGTTGTTTTACCGTGGTCAACGTGGCCGATAGTACCAACGTTTACGTGCGGTTTCGTACGTTCAAATTTTTCTTTAGACA
>NZ_JBFRSD010000026.1:0-1513 GCF_041473395.1 Vibrio sp. 10N.222.55.C6 | reverse complement strand
ACTCCGGGAGGCGCCTCCATCATTCAGAAAAAACCAGTCCTAGTGACTGGTTTTTTCGTTTTTGACCCTGCTAAAAGCTTCCTACGTACCCATTTCAATGCTTATCAAAGAAATCTTTGTTACGGATATACTTGCTCATTAAGTGGTAAGAGAAAGGTCTTATCAGCCAACTAAAGATAGAGCGACCAAGGCGGATTAATGTAGGAGTGTTCTCATAGATTCGTCCGTTATAAAGCCAAAGCACTTTACCTACATGCCAATAGAGCAAAGGAACCGGTGGCATGAAGGTCACGATGTCGATGTCACAGCAAATTCGGTAGGTCTTCTTACTCATGCGATAGTGCTTTCGAAAGCTCCAATCACCAATGGCGGGTTGGCCAAAAGTCACTATTCGTTTAATACAGCCTGGGTACTTTTGATCAAAGTAATCAGCGAAGACACAACCGATAGCGCCTCCGGAAGAGTGGCCAGTAATAGACACTCTTTTTCCTTGTTCGATGATAGGTGTGAGCGTGGCTTCCAAGCGCTCAATAACGGTTAAGCCAAGCTTATCTTCATTACGACTTGGCTGGCTCTCTTGAAGCATTAGATGGTAGAAACCCGCATGCACACGATAATTGAGCCCAATTCTCTTACAGCTTCTTGTCCATAGAGCAAAGGTTAGTAGCCAATCTGAGATACTGTGCGATCCTTTGATTACCACAACCACTTCATCTTTGTCGCTACTCCACAACACTCTAATCATGGTTTTACCAAACTGGTTCTTGATGATGCGTTGTCCATTAGGGTCAAAACCATAGCGAGTCTGCTTAAAAACTCTAGGGTAGGCGAGGTTACAAAGAACGGCATAGCGCTCATATTGATATCGTTTTAGTGGTTTCACATGTTTACTTCTTAATAAGAGTTACTTCAAACTCTAATCGTTGAATGTGAAAAGCACATGAAAACGCCATTTGCTTGGTTTAAAACAATAAAATCACCGCATTCAATTGGTATTTGAATCAATGGTTGTCAGTGATTTGTCCGTTTAAATTAGAAATCCAAGTATAAGAACCGTACAAGCTGCACTAAATTTATTCTTTTGAGTTCGATAATTAATCACTTGAATTAAAAGATAAAATTTATTGTTGACGAATTTTTTCCTTCCGTTAAAGTACACCTCGTTCTCACGGCTTAGGTCGCTGAGAGATGGTGTTTTTACTTTTCAGTAATCGGCCTCGCAAGATTGCGTTGCCCTGGTGGTGGAATTGGTAGACACAAGGGATTTAAAATCCCTCGGCGTTCGCGCTGTGCCGGTTCAAGTCCGGCCCGGGGCACCATCTATCTAGCCTCTACATTTTGAGTAGAGTGATGAACAAAGAGTTGTTCTCTTAAATCACTATTAAAGGCGCCTTGGCAGAGTGGCTATGCAGCGGATTGCAAATCCGTGGACCTCGGTTCGACTCCGGGAGGCGCCTCCATTCTTTCTCTTAGTTTGATAAGTTAAGAGATAATAAGAATGAAAATGCGATAC
>NZ_JBFRSD010000025.1:0-54229 GCF_041473395.1 Vibrio sp. 10N.222.55.C6 | reverse complement strand
ATTTGATCAACAACGCCGTTATATTCATCAAATGCATGGTGCTCTTGATTTTGACCTCCCCAGTTTATTAGGTCGTTTTTCAGGTAATTAAAGGTATCGACATTCCCGTTCAATGATTTCGCAAACTCGCTATAAGTAGCCTCTAAGCTAATTTCCAACCAATTATCTTTTTTGAGCTGTCTACTAGAAAATGTTGTCGTAATTTGAATTTGATTGTTGACACAATACTCATTGATCATAGTTTCAAACCAAATTCGCGAGTAGACTAAAGCCTGACGAATATCGTACACATCTAACGCTTCTTTAACCTTTTGAGAGTAACTTACACCAAAGTTTTGTATTACTATCCCCTTTGGTGTCGATTTTAATATTTGACTTGAAAATGTATCAGCATCAGTTGCTCTTTTATGTTTGTTGGAAATCTTTTCCCAAAACATTCTGTCATGTGTTGTTATTATCCTTTGAACCTGTTTTAGATAATCATCTTCACTAAACATATCTATAATATTTGACCGATGTTCAGTATCAATTGCATTGACTACATCATCAAAAATAATTATTGGATGACAATTTTTCTTTGCTACAGATAACAGTAAAGCAAGTCCCAAGCCTCTCAAGTGTCCTTCACTTAACACACAAAATGCATCATCTTCACGACCATCTTGCATCTTAAGAATAATTCTATATGTACCACCCGTTTGCTGAAATTTAACTTCCGACACAATTTCATTTGGGTTGTCATGCTTGTTGATCTGACTGTAATAATTGAGCGTTGATTGTTCTATCCCACTTATATTTTCAGCCTCTACTCCTCGCTTGTACTCATTAAGTTCTGAAAACAGTTTCTTGTAACTACCTTCTAGTTGTTTTGCAAAATCGTTAAACCTTTCATCACTAAGAATCTGATTAAGTTGATTTTTTCTTTGACTTAGAAGGCGAATTATCTCTTCGTGTGCCTCCGATAGATTGACAGACTTCGTGGCAATATTTGTTTCAAAAACTGTAGCTGAGCTGAGCTTTTCTTCGATCTTATCAATTTCAGAATTCAGAGATTCGAGGCGTTTAGCTTGATTTACTACTCTCTTATTTTTTGCTCTAATCTCAACATTTAATGTTTCTATCTCAGCCGAGAATTCGTTCAATGCTGATAATTGTATTAAATACTCGGCTGAATCCGATTTGTTTGAAGATAAAGTACTATCAATTGCGAGAACCAAGTTTTCCGATAAAGTATCCCGATGAAGGTTTAAGAACGTTTGTAGATAGGCAGAGGAAACTGTTATACGTTCTTGTAATTGAAGCTCGATCTTTGTGCAGGTTATCGATGCCCGATCTAAAAACTCTAGTTTCGGTAACTCGTCTTCAACAACTTTCTTTGGATGTTTGTAAACGTCTTTTATGGGTGTTTCACAAGTTGGACAACTCTCAATATCAGACATATCACCGAAATTTTGAATAGCCTTATACAAGTCTTTGTAGTTAACTTTGCTAGCATTAGTTGCTAACAAGTTCCTTCTATTTGCTAATAACTCAATTAGCCAAGTAATTGAATCAATATATTTAATAAGGGAGTCTAGTTTGATCTCTTCACTAACAACTTCAAATTTCTGAGTACTTAACACTAAATGTTTCTTCAACCGATCAAAGTAGTTTTTCCTTGCTACTATATGAGCACTATCATATTTTTCTAACCCAAACAGTTCCGCTAAGAGCTGTTGCTCGCCTTGGATTTCATCTATCTTTGTTTTTCTCAAGCGCCTTTTAGCAGCTAGTTCTTGATTAACCGCGTCATAACGCTCTTGACCAGAGCTTCGAATAAACTCAATAGCTTTAAATGAAGCTGGTTTAACCATTCCATTTACAATGTCATCAATTTCTTCGAGTTCAAACAATGTAGCAAGAACATCTGCTTGTTTAACGTTAGTATCCTTTGAACCCAATAGCGAGAATTCTTGAAGCCTGTTCCTATCAATAAAACAACTATTCCAAAATGGTGATTTAGGGACGACTCCATTGACCAACTCGCAGATAATGCTTGGTGTTCCGCCATTCTTTATATAGTTTTTTAACGGGGTATTTCTGCGATCAGCTTCTTTTACATTATCTGTAAGGCTATATTCGATAGCCTCACATAATGATGTTTTTCCCCCACCGTTTGGTGCAAAAAAGACATTAACACCCTTACTAAATGGGATTAATGTCCCTTGATCATTGTCGTTAAGGGAAGAGAAACCTCTAAAGTTTTTAACTTGTATTGACTTCAGCGGCGTCAGCACTAAATTAGAGCTGTCACGTGCTAAAGCCATATTTTGGTCCACAATTCGTCTATACCTTTCGACCTGCCTTCCAACTCTTCTTCTTAACTTTTCTATGTCACCCAGTTCTGAATAAATTGCTTTTGTAAGCTTTTTGCCCTTCTGCTTTTTAAGCAGAGACAATAAATATAGGTAAGAACAATTATCATCTAGAATTTGATTTTTGAGGAAATTATTTAAGTGAAAACTCATGGAGGGTGCGCCTGTGCAACTGGTTGTAACGACATGCTACCACTGAAGCTAACTACATGTTAGTCATAGTTTTATTTGCGAAAGGCTAGATTGATCTATGTAGATATTTGAGTTATTAAACGCGAAAAAGAGCACTGATAATCTCTTCTACACCATCACTAGTACTGAAATGTTAGACTAATTGTTAGTCCCTAGTCCCTTAGGACACAAACAAAAAGGCCTCGCAATGCGAGGCCTTTGTTTTTCTATCTATCAGAAGAGATTAGTCGCGAAGTGCTGCGCCGAATTTCTCTGAGATTGAAGCTACGATAGCATCTACTGAACCAGCGATGTCTGCATCTTCAAGTGTGCGCTCTACAGACTGTAGGCTAAGTGCGATTGCTAGGCTCTTCTTACCTTCTTCAACGCCTTGACCAACGTATACGTCGAACAGTTTAGCGCCTGTTAGGAATTCACCACCAGCAGCGATACACGCTTCTACGATGTCGCCAGAAGCAACTGCTTCATCAACAACAACGGCGATATCACGACGGTTTGCAGGGAACTTAGATACTGCTACTGCTTCTGGAAGCACGCGAGTGTTGATAGCTGCCCATTCGATTTCGAATACGATAGTACGGCCGTTAAGACCAAACTTACGCTCTAGTTCTGGGTGAACAGTACCAATGATACCCACTTCTTTGCCGTCTACTACGATAGCCGCAGTTTGACCTGGGTGAAGTGCTGGGTGCTTAGCTGCTTTGAAGCTGTATGCGATTTCGTTTGCAGAAAGCTCAAGAACTGCTTCTAGGTCACCTTTAAGATCGAAGAAATCTACAGTGTTAGTTGCAATGTCCCAGTGCTCTTCGCCACGAGTACCAGAGATAACGCCCGCAAGCATCATTTCTTGGCGCATGCCGTTTTCAGCCGTTGCTTCAGGGATGAAACGTAGGCCTGATTCGAATAGACGAACGCGAGACTGTTGACGCTTCTGGTTGTGAACAACTGTGTTTAGTAGACCTTGGATTAGGCCAAGACGCATTGCTGACATATCCGCAGAGATTGGGAATGGCAGGATTAGCGGCTCAACACCAGGTACAACAAGTTTTTGCTGTTCTGGTTCTACGAAGCTGTATGTGATTGCTTCGTGGTAGCCACGGTCTACAAGAAGGTCACGAACGCGCTTAAGCGGTTGGTTAGCTTCTTTGTGGTCATTCATTTTAAGTGCCGCTTTAGGCGCTTGGTTTGGAATGTTATCGTAACCGTAGATACGACCTACTTCTTCAATTAGGTCTTGCTCGATTGCGATATCGAAACGCCAAGATGGAGACGTTGCCGTCCAACCAGCTTCTGTCGTTTCAACGTTACAACCTAGGCGAGTAAGAATTTCCACTACGTCTGTAGATGGGATTTCGTGACCTAGTAGGCTGTCTAGCTTAGCGCGACGTAAAGCAACTACGTTTGCTTTAGGAAGATCAGCTTCAGATTCGCTGCCGTTTACTGGCGCAACTTCACCACCGCAGATTTCAACTAGAAGCTGTGTTGCACGCTCCATTGCTGCTGCTTGAAGTGTTGAATCAACACCACGTTCGAAACGTAGAGAAGAATCTGTGTGAAGGCCGTAAGCACGTGCGCGACCACGGATATGATCCGGTGCGAAGAATGCTGCTTCAAGAAGTACGTCTGTTGTTTCAGTCGTAACACCTGAATCTTGACCGCCAAAGATACCAGCGATTGCTAGTGCTTTGTTGTGGTCTGCGATAACAAGTGTGTTGCTGTTTAGTTCAGCTTCGTTGCCATCTAGAAGTGCTAGTTTCTCGCCCTGCTCTGCTAGACGAACCACGATGCCGCCTTCGATCTTAGCTAGATCGAATGCGTGCATTGGTTGGCCTTGCTCTAGCATCACGTAGTTTGTGATGTCTACAACTGGGTCGATTGAACGGATACCACAACGACGCAGTTTTTCTTGCATCCAGATTGGTGTTTCCGCTTTCACGTTTACGTTCTTAACCACACGGCCAAGGTAACGTGGACAAGCATCAGTTGCTTTGATTTCAACAGATACTGTGTCTTCAATGCTTGTTGCAACAGCGTCAACTGTTGGCTCTGTAACGTCTGCGCGGTTTAGTACGCCAACTTCACGAGCAAGGCCACGGATGCTGAAGCAGTCTGCGCGGTTTGCTGTTAGGTCTACGTCGATAGTTACGTCGTTAAGCTCAAGAAGCTCACGTACGTCCATGCCTAGCGTTGTGCCTTCTGGTAGCTCAAGGATGCCGTCAGACTCTACGTCGATACCTAGCTCAGAGAAAGAACAAAGCATGCCGTGCGATGGAACGCCACGTAGTTTTGCTTTCTTGATTTTGAAGTTACCAGGCAGTACTGCGCCAACTGTTGCTACTGCTACAGTTAGGCCAAGACGACAGTTAGATGCACCACATACGATGTCTAACAGCTGTTTATTTCCATCAAGATCGGCTTCACCAATATCGATTTTTGTAACTTGTAGTTTGTCTGCGTCTGGGTGCTGACCGCACTCAACCACTTTACCTACTTTAACGCCGGTGAATTCACCAGCAACAGGTTCTACATCGTCAACTTCCAAACCAGCCATAGTGATTTGGTGAGCTAGCTCTTCGCTGTTAATTGCAGGTTTAACCCACTCGCGTAGCCAAGATTCACTGAATTTCATAGTTTTGACTGCCCCGGATTACTTGAATTGTTTAAGGAAACGAAGGTCGTTCTCGAAGAACGCACGAAGGTCATTTACGCCGTAACGAAGCATCGTTAGACGCTCTACACCCATACCGAATGCAAAACCAGAGTATTTCTCAGGGTCGATGCCAACAGAGCGAAGTACGTTAGGGTGAACCATGCCACAGCCTAGAACTTCTAGCCATTTGCCATCTTTACGTTTCACGTCAACTTCAGCTGAAGGCTCTGTGAACGGGAAGAATGAAGGACGGAAACGCACTTCAACTTCTTCTTCAAAGAAGTTACAAAGGAAATCGTTAAGAATGCCTTTAAGTTGTGCGAAGTTTACGTTCTCATCAACTAACATACCTTCCACTTGGTGGAACATTGGCGTGTGAGTTTGATCGTAGTCGTTACGGTAAACACGACCCGGAGCAATGAAGCGGAAAGGCGGTTTGCCGTTTTCCATCGTACGGATTTGAACACCAGAAGTGTGCGTACGTAGCATTAGATCAGGGTTGAAGAAGAAAGTATCGTGATCAGTACGAGCTGGGTGATCGTCTGCGATGTTTAGTGCATCAAAGTTGTGGAATGCATCTTCGATCTCAGGGCCAGACTCAGTGCTAAAGCCAAGCTCACCAAAGAACTGTTCGATACGCTCAACTGTGCGAGTAACTGGGTGAAGACCACCGTTCTCAATGCGACGACCTGGTAGGCTCACATCGATAGTTTCTTCAGCTAGTTTCGCTTCAAGCTCTGCACGTTGAAGTGCGTCTTTGCGAGCTGCGATCGCTTGTTGAACAGCACCTTTCGCTTTGTTGATCTCTTGACCAGCAGTGCGACGCTCTTCAGGTGGAAGTTTACCTAGGCTTTGTAGTTGAAGAGTTAGTTCACCCTTCTTACCTAAATACTGAACTCGCACTTCATCAAGTGCGACTAACGAATCTGCTGTATCAATAGCAGTCGTTGCATTAGCAATGATCTCTTCTAGATGTTGCATCATTTCCTCATCTACCAGTTGGTAGTGTCCGTATCGGATGATTAGTTTTTTTAGATAGCTACACATAGTAATCAAACACGCAACCAATGCCAAATTGAATCGCTAAAAGAACAAGTTATTGCCTAAAAACACGGCAAATTTAACAGGATATTAATGAGGAGTAGGAAGAAGTGGAACAATTACAGGTTCCACTTCTTAATTTGGAAATGACCTGAAGGCTAGATCTGAATAGAACAAACGCTGTTCTTCCCTGCGTTTTTTGCTAAATAGACGGACTCATCCGCCGCTTTAATCAATTCGTTCATGGTTTCGAATTCTTGGGTCATTTCAGCGACACCGACACTAATACTGCCAATCCAAACTTGATGACTGGTTTCAACCTCTAATTCAGACACTTTCTGTCGAGCGGTTTCCGCGATGTACATCCCACCTTTAAGGTCGGTGTTTGGGCAAATAACCAAGAACTCATCGCCACCTAACCGGCAAACAATATCATCATTACGGAACGTGTTTTTCAGTTCACGCGAGAGGGTTTGTAGCACCAAGTCGCCTGCATCATGGCCGCTGGTGTCATTAATGCGCTTGAAGTGGTCGGCATCAATCATAATACACACTAAAGGCATGCCCAGTTCTTTGGAGTCTTGCCAATGCAGCGCTAACTGTTTAAAAGCACTACGACGGTTATGCAAATTAGTAAGAGAGTCGGTTAATGACAGTTCTTCAAGTCTCTTATTCGCTCGTTTTAATTCTGCCGTACGTTCCTCAACTTTATCTTCGAGTAACTGGTTGAAGCGTAACAACTGTTTGTTTCGTTCAGAGACTTGTTCAAACAGGCCGTTAAGCGCAGCCAATAGCGGGACAGTCGCAGAATCTTGCTGCTTTTCTTCCGCTTCAAAGGCTTGCAGAGGTGTCGCGCCCTCTTCTATCGCGGTCATTTGTCGCGCCATGTTTTGGTCGATGCCGAGGATGTGGTAAGCAAGCCAGTGGATCAATAAATCAAGTAACTGCCGTGCTGACGACTGATCTTCTTCCATGATGAAAGCTTGCATACTGTAGATATCTTGCATAAATACACGATGCACTTTGATATGCTCTTCAATGTGTCGCTCATACACACCGCAATCTCTCATCAAAGATTCTTCTTCTTTAAAGTGAAATTCGGCATAGCATGTGAGATCTAGTAAAGCGACGTTTATGTCGTCGATAGAGATAGTGTTCTCTGACAACAGATTTCCGTAGTGGTTGATAATACCAACAAGATATTGATGCTGTTCATCTACAACACCAATGCCTGTTTCAAAGTTTTTATCCCAATTAAATGAATTCATAAATCCCTTAAGGCCGATACCACCAGCACGATTTACATGCATATTCGGAGGTTATAGATACTGAAAAAATATAACCACTTTACCTGTAGGTTTATTCGATTGTTTGATCCACTTTATAAAAAGACGACTTTGAACATTCTAAATATGGCTCATCTTAAATTTGAGACGTCCCCCCCAACAGGAACGCCCCACGAAGCTAACATTAGAAATAATATTCCAACGCCATCTCAACAAAGTCATCCTTGCGTGCGAAGAACAACAAGTCCTCTGGGGTTTCGTTCTCAAACAACCAAGCATTCAGTCGCCACTTGAGATTGTTGTTAATACGGCTCGATGCCTCTAGCTTGGCACTGTAGACATCACTGTTATCTAAGTCTTGAGTGATACCAGTAAGCACTTCGGTGCCGTCTTCATCGTTCAAAGCGAAACGGGCGCCAAGGAACACATCATTTTGGCCGATGGTTTGGGCATTGTTGCCTCGGCTGTCATACAGGTATTCAGCGATGAAGCCGATGTCCCAGTACGATTCAAGCGCCCCTACCCAAGTGTATTCAAAGCCTGTCGCCACGCCGGTATGGTTGTCGTAGCTGTCGCGATAAATGCTTTCCAGCTTCCATAACCAGTCACCGATAATGCCTTGAACATCCAATCCGAAGTGTTGCATTTGGGCGTAGTATGGCTTGAGTTGATTGCCTTCCACACGGTAATAAGGGTCGCGGTTTGTGCCGCCTAAGTAGCTTAAACCGACATCCCAATCACCGTACATTTGGCTGTAACGCAATGCCACATCAACGTGTTTTTCTTCTCGTGAAGATTCGTAAAGCGCATCGTCCGATACTGGCACGGTTGGCCTTAATCGACCGTCTTCGCCTGCGAAGGTACGCTCACGAAAATACGGCAGTAACATGGCGTCTATGGTGCCCCACTCTTTTATCGAGGTGAAGTGCACCATAGGCTGACCTAACTTGGATTCGCCATCGACCGATTCAATGGCATCGGTCTGGTTTACCACATCCACTAAATGCGCCGATTCGGTTACGCCCCAAAATACCTTTCCAACACCCGCTCGCAGTTCGTAATCATCCCAATAGGTTAAATACAAGGCTTCGCGAATATCACCATGAGTTCGTTCATCGTCTTCACTGTCTAGGCGATAAAACGGGGTGAAGGTAATGCTGCCGTTGTCCTCTTGTTGCTCCCAGTAAAACTCTGGCTGCAACACCAGTGAGCTTTGTCCTTTGTCTTGCCCTTGAAAGCCGTCGCTAAAGAACTGCCTATGTTCAAGGTTAACCTGCCCTGCGATATCAGGACTAAAGCCTGCCGCCACACAAGGCAACGACACCTGCATAAGCCCGACGGTCGCCGCCAAGGTTAAGGATAATTGGGTTCCTGTTGCCACAATCCTTTTCATATTCCTGCCTTATTTCGCACGTTTTAGTGTGTTCTTTTGGAAATCCTTGTCTTTAAGACCGGTCTGGAACACTAAATCTGTCGTGGTTAATACGGTGCTTTTGCCTGTTTGATGGTTTTGCATCGCCATGGTGTGTGCGCGCCAGTATTGGTTTAGGTACTGTTTGTAATCTTGGAACGATAGAGTTTTAAGCAGTGCGCCTTTGCGGTCGTAAAACTCGACTTTCATTGGGCGGTAGTGCTGTTGGTCTAGCCATACCTTTTGCATGGTGTAGCCTGAGTTTTTATCGGTCGGTACTTGCTCTAAAACAAAGGTGTCTACGCCTTCCAGTTTCGCGTCTTCAATGTAGTTGAAGGTGTACTTTTCAAGTTCAAACGAGCTTAAGTCCTCATACGCAAATTCACTGCCCATAAACGGGCCAGATTTGTTGCGTGAAGAGATGCGTTTTACACGCTTGAGTGCAGGAAGATACAACCACTGGTCATCGGATTTGGTGATGTGCGAATGGTTTAGGAAAGCCGTGCCTTTTACGTCGCGTGGTTCATCAAAAATGGTTAAGCCTTTGTCGCCATCGTCATCGACTTCCAAAGATTTCAATCGCATCAGACGTGTACTGCTTTCGCCCTGTTTGTTGCGAAGTAGCATTTCCATGGTTGCGACAGAATCGCCCCACCCGACATCGACCGCTTTACGTTGCTCGGCAATTTCTAAGCCTTTCGCTGGGTCTGCTAATGCTGGGAAAGCGGCGAATGTGCTCAGTGCCAACGAGCTAACAGTAAGTAATGTAGTAGCGAATGTTTGTTTAACGCTTTTCATAAATATCTCCTTGAGTCAGCCCACCGCAGCAGGCCGACGTTTCCTTATTTGGTCGAAGTAGTCAGTTCGGCTGTCGATCTAGGCTGCGACTTGGTATCTGGCTTTGATTCGTGCTGAGTTTTAGCTGAATAGTGGGTCTGTTTGTCGAAGATCATCAGTAAGCTTGGTAGCAAGATGAAATCGACCACCAGCGCAATGAAAATCACAATCGCGCTGAGTAAGCCCATGTCGGAGTTGAGTCTGAAGCTCGACATCGCCAGTACAGAGAAACCGGCCACTAGCACAACAGTGGTGATCCACAAAGCGCGACCTACGGTGTGGAAAGCGTATCGAACCGCTTCTTCTGCTGATTTCCCTTCGATTCTTGCGCGCTGGTATTTACTCAAGAAGTGCACCGCATCATCAACCACGATACCCAACGTGAGCGTGACCACGACTGACAAACCGAGGTTGATTTCACCTGAGATAAGCGCCCATAAACCAAAGCCAATGATCGCAGGCGCAATGTTGGGCACTAGGCTGATCATGCCTAAGCGAACCGAGCGCAATGCAAAGATCATCAAGCCAGAGATAAGCACTAGGGTGATAGGCAAAGTTGATAGCATGCTCGCCATGTTGGTTTCGCCAATATGAGCAAACATCAGTGACGGGCTCGAAGCCACCACTTCATATTGCGGTGCATTGGCTGCAAACCATGAGTAAATGCGCTCTTCGAGTTCGACTAGCTCAACGCTGCCAAGGTTATCGACGGTAAGTACCATTTTGATCGATGATTTATCGACGTTGATCTGGTTGTTCAAGTCCAAGCCGTACGGCAGAGACATTTCGTAAAGCAGCAGATATTGCGCGGCAAGTTCACGGTTCAGCGGTAGCTTGTAGTAGCTGTCGTCGTCGGCATGCATATTCTTGTTCAAACGCATATAAACATCAGAAAGCGTTGCCACATGGTCAGTTTCTGGTTGAACGCGTAGCCACTTAGTAAAGTCACCAATTGCTTGCAAGAACACAGGATCAGCAATCGCTTGAGACTCGTTAGTTTTCACTGCGATACTGAGGGTTGTCATGCCGCTTACGGTCTCTTCCATGAAGTCAGCCGCTTGTCTGAATTCACTTGAGGTATCGAAATACTTCACCGATTCATCGTTGACTTTGTTGAGCGGAATTAACGCGGCAGCGCCAACAATCACTAGCGTAGAAATCGGCAGCAGTGCTTTACGGTTAGTTACGACAAAATCGCCCAGCTTATCCATGAAGGTGACTTTGTCTGCCGCCTTAGGGTTGGCAGGTAGACGTTCGACTGGCAGCAGTTTTAGCAACGCTGGCAACATAGTCACAGACAAGAAGCACGCAATAAGTACACCCAGTGCCGATAAGTTACCGAAATCACGCAGCACTGGTGAGTCCGACATGTTCATCATCAGGAAACCAATCGCAGTGGTCACCGAGGTGATCAGAATCGGCATCGCATTGAGCTTGATGCTGTATTGAATGGCTTGTGCTTTCTCCATACCGCGCTGCATCGCTTGTCTCATGGTCACAATCACGTGAACACAATCAGCCACCGCCAAAGTTAAAACCAAGGTTGGCACATTCACGGTTGCGGTACTCAAGAACATCCCTGCCCAACCAGACAATCCCATGGTGGCAACAATCGAAGAGATGATCACAATGAGCGTCGCCACCACACTAAAGAACGAGCGCAGCATAAAGGTCAGGAACACCAGTACCACCAACAGCATTAAGGGAACGAGCGTTGAGCTGTCTTCTTGAGCCGAAGTCATAAATGCGTTGTTCATGGCTATGATGCCCGCTTTATGGAATTCGACATTAGGATACTGAGCTTGGTACTTGCCGATCATGGTATTGATTGCCGCAATCACCTCTTGCACTTCTGCGGTTTTGTCCACTTCTGGCAGTTGCACGGTGACGTTCACAATCGTCACATCGCCAGAGGCCGACACCAAGGCATTCTTAAGCAACGGCTCGTTAAGGGCGATCTGTTTTACTTTGGCGATGCGTTCTGGTGTGTGTTCGTACTCTTCATACAGCAAGTCTTCTACCAAAAGATCATCTTCAATGGCTTCGGTGTGCTGATAATTAGCAAGGGAATCGACACGGCTTGAATACGGGATCTGCCACGCATCAACCGTGAGATTTTGAATCAGGGTGAGAGTTTCAGGGGTGAAGACATTGCCATCTTCAGGTGCGACAACAATCGCAAGGTTGTCGGTTTTTGCAAAGGTGGTTTGGATTTCATCGAACGCCATCAACTGCTTGTTGGTGCCTTCGAAGAAGATGTTGTAGTCCCCTCTAAAGTAGAGGTTCTTAGCCCCTAATGCAGAGAGAATGATGATTGAAAACACCACCAGCAGAACGATAAACGAACGCTTGGTAGGTATTGAGTGCCAACTGTTTAGATCTGTGTTTGCGCTATCGGCATTAGGGTTATCTCGGTTTTGCTGATCGAACGTGGGCTTCTGGCTGTCATGTTTCATCACAGTCTCCATTTGTGACGATTCGTCATATTTGTGTCATAAAAAGCCAGCCGAAGCTGACAAAAGACACAATGCTTAGTCAAACACTCAAGAAAACAGCAACCACAGTCGGTCAGTCTCAAGTTTGTGACGAATCGTCAAAAATGGTTATTAATAAACCCACATGTGTGGGCTTAACGGAAGCTATCGACCTACAGACTCTAAGTAAGCGATCTCTTCACTGAACAGTTCTTGTTCTACACGACGCCAAGTTTTGCGGTAATCCCAGTCACTAGAAAGGGGCTGCCAATTGAGGCCGTCTAGAATCATGTTCGCGTTGTGTAATACTGAATACGGGTCTTGTAACCGCTTAATACAATGACTGTTTGATGCATTCTGTGACAAAGCATTTGAACCAAATGCGATTGACCAGTTAGCAAAAACGATGGCATCTGAGCCAACGCCAGAAGAGAACTTTAGGTCACCCGCTTCTACCGCTTGGTTAACCATAGAGTCGCATTGTTCAATCACCAACTCTTCCAGTTCATTCATCTCGGCGACGCGTGCACTAGACGCTTTCTCTAGTACCCACGGGCTTTTAGCCATGATCGCACAGGTTGATAGTACCGGTTCCATGCGAGCATAGATTCGGTAAGCAACGTGCAATGCGACGATCTTTTCACGTGTGTTGCCTTCAAACTCTCCAGAGCGAGCAAACATCATTGCTTCTGTCTTGAGAGAGTGAATACATAACGCTAAAACGACGTCTTCTTTGCTGCAAAAGTGATTGTATATCGTACCTTTAGAATAAGAGCTCGCTGCCGTTAGCTTGTCCATCGTGAGGTTTCCGAACCCTTGTTCTCGAACCAGATCTTTTGCTAACAACATCAACTCTACTTCTCGGTCTGCAATAGACTGCTGCTTTTTAGACAACACGCCTTTGCAACCAAAGATACCTTGTTTATCGCCTTTACAACCAAAGCCAAACATAATTTTTTAGTCCGTATATGAGCTTAGCCGTTATCTAAGCTTCGCCAGTATTTAAAACACTCCTATCCAATATATTAACACGAATAGTAAATTCATGTAGTTAACCATTTTGTGACGCTTCGTCATTTCTGACTTATCGTCATAATAGCGCAAATATTGATCACATCAAGGGGTTTTATAAATTAAATACATTTTGTGAATGGAAAGAGAATAAATGGGATATAGCTAAGAAAATCATCAATAGTTGACCTAAAGAGAAGACTTTAAAAGAAGACCTGTATTGTGACCAACAGAATGTGGACGCGAATTGGGCATTCTTAACCTAACAAAGAATGTCGGCACTTTAAGCTGCTATGCGTATTCATGCCCAATGATTCCTAGCTTAAACCACAAGAATGAATGACTGTAGGCTTACTTTATGGGGCAGACGTCTCCTTATGGTCAATATTTGGCTTACTAATGCCGTTTTCTGTTAAGTTGCTATAAATTCGGTAAGGGGTGACTTACAATAGTGACAACGACTTACCTTTTTTGAGAACACGATATTGAGCGCCAAATATTCTTATTTAGCTTGGCAAGTGAATACTTCTAGCCCTGCAGAAAAGCTGGTTTTATTGATGCTTGCAGACGGTGCTGACGAATTCGGCTACACCAATGTGTGCCTACAAACAGCAGGTCAACTTTGTGCTCTCTCTACGTTTGGTTTAGCCGACTGTCTTAAGTGTTTAGTCGACCAAGGTTTTCTCGATAAGGTAAAAGTAGATTATCGGGATAAAAAAGAGATTCACGTTTTCAAAATGCTCATTGAGCAAGAGCAAACTGCGGCGCACGTTGAGGTTCAACCGACCAATAGTATTCCGGTCTACTCTACGGCACCTGCACCTGCACCTGCACCTGCACCTGCACCTGCACCTAAGTTTCAGCCTGCTCCGGCACCAATGCAACACATGCAGCAGGCCCCTCGCCCACAAGGTCGAGGCTCAATGAACAGCAACACCGTCTCTACTCATGATCTCAACGAAGAAGAGATACCATCATGGGCAGAACGTGCGTTTAAATTCTCCGGTTTGACCGGTGACCATAGTTTAGTATGGAAGAAATTTGTCCTCTGGTATAAAGCCAAAGCCAATGAATTAATGCCATTATCTCGGATTGAATCCAAGCTGCAGTACTGGCTAGTTAACGAGAAGCAAAATGAAAGACAACAACAGCAGAAGACCTCTCAATATTCAGGAAATGCAGGACAAGCTCAAGGAAATGGGTATAGACAAAAGCTTAGCCCATCTGAACGCTTCAGGCAGCAGCTCATTCAAAAAGGCAAAAAGCCAACCTTCTGAGCCAGCTCAACCTGTTGTACCTGACGCTACAGGTCCATTAGTACCTGAAGTGATTGAAGCGCAAAGTACCGAAGTGAAAGTAGCGGCTGCACAAGCTGCGGATTCTGGTGCGTCTCAAAAAGTGCCTGTTGTCGATCAAGATCCGGCAGAGTTAGAGCTGACTGATTGGTGTATCCATGTATTTGGTTCTTTCTTAAGCGTGTACGAAACACAATGGGAATACCAATACGGGAGCGAGCCGAGCGGTAAGTTTATTGAATTTGCTAACTCAGTCGATTCAGACGGCCTTAACCGCGTGCTAATGCACTGTCATGAACGTATTCAACTTGGCAACAGTTGGCCGCCGCAAATGGGTGAGCTTTGGATCCTGAAAGATTCTTTGACTGAAGAGGAGTTGTTGGATAGCCGTATTCGAGTGTTGTCACGCTCTGCAGATAATAAGATTGAACAATGGTTAATCCAGAATAAACTGTACGATTTAAAGCGCACGGCTGAAAACAAACTCGATGGCCTGTTCAAGAAGTATTACTTGGAAGCGAAACGTTTAGATGAGAAAGGCATGCTTGAAACTGAGTTACCAGAATTCCTTCTTGCCGCTAACTCTGTAAAGAACCTGAACGATTTAAAACGTGAAGAGTACGAAAGTAAACACGGTAAAGCGATTAACCCAAGAATTCAGCGTATTCTGAACAGTAAAAAGTAACCATCCGCTTGCTATCTGTTATAAGAAAACAGAGTAGCGATTACACGGTTAACAGATACAAAAATGCCAGCTATCAAGCTGGCATTTTTTACGAATTCTTACGAACTCTACAAATATCCGTGACCAACGGTACGTCTGTCACTGACTGCAAGTAATTACAGTAGGTGGATAGTTGCGTTTAGCGTGAATACGCCAGAGTCGTCATCTTTCATTTTGAAGTTTTGGTAGCTAGCGCCTACAGATAGTGGACCAAAGATGAAGTATTCAGCGCCTACACCGTACATGATATCAACATCGTCTTGCTTGAAGCCATCAGCTTTAAGCTCGTAAGAGTGAAGACCACCCTTCGCGTATACGTGAAGAGGACCAAAATCGATGCTTGGTTTAATCGCTAGGTAAGCAGTGCTTGCGTCTAAATTCTTAAGATCGCGGTTGCCGTAATTAACGCTGCCGAAAGAACCTAGATCCCAGTAACCCGCTTCAACACCGATTAGTGGAAGGATACCTGTACCTACGTGGATGCCCACCGCGTTTTCATCTTCACCAGCGAATGAGTTTTGACCACCCATTACACCGCCGTACAACCAAGAATCAGCCATTGCTGTTGAAGATGCACCTAGTAGTGCTAGTGCCAATAACGTTTTTTTCATATTCGACCTTTTTCGTCCTAGTGGCAGGCCTTGAGTGGTAATAAATTGCCACCAAGTCGCCCTGTATGTAATAACTATTCAATTAGTAATGCAATAAGCAAGATTTATACCCAAACCTTGCCATTGCGTCTAGCTTTATTCCTTTAGCAAGCATCAATCGCGTTTTTAACACGCTTATCTGATACTGGGTAAGGCGTACCGAGCTGCTGTGCGAAGAAGCTTACACGAAGCTCTTCTATCATCCAACGCACCTCTTTTACATTTTCTGGAACCGCGATCCCTTTTGGAATTTTATTCAGCAGTTCTTTGTAATCATTCATTACTGACTCAACTTTGATCATGTGAAGACGATCTTTGTTCGGGTCAATTGGCAGTTTTTCCATGCGGCGTTCAATCGCTCTCATATAGCGTAGAATATCCGGCAAGCGTTTCCACCCACATTCTGTGGCAAAACCCTTAAAAATCAAACCTTCTACTTGAGCTTTTATGTCAGAAAGTGCGAATGCCATAGAAAGATCCACGCGTCCTTTCAGCTTTTTACTGATGCTGAATGCCGTGGTTAGGATGGTTTCAACCTGTTGAGCAATCTCTACTACGGTATCACCCAGCTCTGCACGTACGTGTTCTTTCAGAGCTTCAAACTGCTCTGGTTCCCAAACCAAACCGCCCTTCTCTTCAATCAGCTTATCAATACCACAAGCGATACAGTCATCGATAAGATCGAGTACCTGTCCGTATGGGTTGAAGTACAAGCCAAGTTTCGATTTGTTCGGCAGGTTCGAGTGCAAGTATTTGATCGGTGATGGCACGTTCAACAAGATTAAACGACGCTGACCCGATTTCATTGCCGAGATTTGCTCTTGCTCGGTTTCGAACAGTTTGATCTCTACGCTGTCTTTGGTATCCACCAGCGCAGGGAAGGCTTTAACATCGTAGCCACCACGTTTCTGTTGGTAGACTTTTGGTAATTCACCAAAGCTCCACGTGTGCAGGTTCTGCTGCTCGATATCGTCGTCTGCCACTTTAGAAAGCGTTTCTTGAACCTTGTCTTTCAGGCTCTCTTTCAACTCATGCAGATCTTTCTGTTCTTTCAGCTTACGCTTGCGATGATCTACAGCGCGGAATGTTACCTTTAAGTGCTCTGGAATCTGGTCTAACTTCCAGTCATCACGTACCACTTCCACACCCGTCATGCGGCGTAGCTCTTTCTCAAGAGAATCCAGTAACGGTGCTTCAAGCGGTGTCACACGTGCCAAGAATGCATCTGCGTAGTTTGGCGCAGGTACAAAGTTACGGCGTAGCGTTTTAGGTAACGACTTAATCAAGCTAATTACTAGCTCTTGACGTAGACCCGGGATCTGCCAATCAAAACCGTTCTGGTCGATCTGGTTCAAGATAGGCAGCGGAATGTGTACCGTTACACCATCGTTATCGTCGCCCGGCTCAAATTGGTAACTCAGCTTGAGCTTGATACCGTTTTGGTGCCAGAAGTTCGGGTAATCCAGATCGGTAACGTGGCTAGCATCACCGCGGAACAGCATCGATTTTTCAAAGTTAAGCAGCTCAGGGGTTTTCTGACTGGTCTTCTTCCACCATGTATCAAAGTGACGGCCAGAAACCGCCTCTTCACCAACACGCTGGTCATAGAAATCGAACAGTTCATCATCGTCGATCAAGATGTCACGACGACGCGATTTATGCTCAAGCTCTTCCACTTCTTGCAGGAGCTTGCGGTTCTGTTTGAAGAACGTATGTTTGGTTTCCCACTCACCTTCAACCAATGCACTGCGTACAAACAATTCACGGCTGACAGTGGCATCAATCGCACCGTAGTTAACTAAGCGTTTTGGAATGATTGGGATTCCGTAAAGCATCACTTTTTCGTGTGCCATTACTGCCGCTTGCTTCTTCGACCAATGTGGTTCGCTGTAACTGCGTTTAATCAGGTGTTTCGCTAGCGGTTCAATCCATTCAGGTTGAATCTTCGCGATAACACGGCCCCAAAGTTTTGAGGTTTCCACCAGCTCAGCAGACATGATCCACTTAGGCTGTTTCTTAAATAGGCCAGACGCAGGGAAGATGTGGAAGCGTGCATTACGTGCACCTTGATACTCATTCTTCTCTTGGTCTTTCATACCAATGTGCGAAAGCAGACCTGATAGCAGTGACATGTGAATGCCATCGTAGCTGCCCGGTTCTGTATTCAACTTAGTATCTAGCTCACGCATTGCTTGGTGAATTTGGAAGTACACATCTTGCCATTCACGGATACGTAAATAGTTGAGGTAATCTTGCTTACACTGTTTGCGGAACTGGTTACTCGACAATGCTTTTTGCTGCTGCTTGATGTAATCCCATAAGTTCACAAACGTGATGAAGTCAGACTCTTTATCGAAGAAACGCTTGTGCTTGTCATCAGACGATTGTTGCTTATCTGATGGACGCTCACGCGGATCTTGAATCGACAACGCAGACGCGATCACCATCACTTCGTGTAGGCATCGGTTACGTGGCGCTTCAATTACCATACGCGCTAAACGTGGATCGATAGGCAGTTTTGCCAGCTTACGACCAATCGCGGTTAGCTTCTTCTTGTCGTCGCCGTGGTTCTTGTTTTTGTTCGCTGACGGTTCAACGGTGGCGATCGCACCAAGCTCTTCAAGCAGCCTTACACCGTCTTGAATGTTGCGCTTATCGGGCGCTTCAACAAATGGGAACGCTTGAATGTCGCCTAGACCAAGCGCTGTCATCTGAAGAATTACAGACGCTAGGTTAGTACGAAGAATCTCTGGGTCAGTAAACTCTGGGCGTGACTCGAAATCTTCCTCAGAGTACAAACGAATACAGATACCTTCTGCAACACGACCACAACGACCTTTACGCTGGTTTGCACTCGCTTGAGACACTGGCTCAATCGGTAGACGTTGTACTTTAGTACGATAGCTGTAGCGGCTAATACGCGCCGTACCCGGGTCGATAACATACTTGATGCCCGGAACGGTTAACGAGGTTTCTGCCACGTTGGTTGCCAGAACGATGCGTCGACCAGTATGAGACTGGAAGATACGGTTCTGCTCACCCGCCGATAGACGCGCGTAAAGCGGGACAATTTCGGTATCACGAAGGTTGCGTTTACTTAATGCATCTGCGGTATCACGAATTTCTCGCTCACCGTTCATGAAGATCAAGATATCGCCAAGGCCTTCATCACACAGCTCATCAACGGCTTCAAAGATGCCTTCGATTTGGTCGCGGTCTGAATCACTTTCATCACCACCTAATGGGCGGTAACGCGTATCAACTGGGTAAGTACGACCAGACACTTCAATGATCGGTGCATTGTTAAAGTGCTTAGAGAAACGCTCTGGATCGATGGTTGCCGACGTGATGATCACTTTCAGATCAGGACGCTTTGGCAGTAACTCTTTCAGGTAACCCATGATGAAATCGATGTTCAGGCTACGTTCGTGCGCTTCATCGATAATGATGGTGTCGTACTGATTTAAGAAACGGTCGTGTTGAATCTCCGCCAGTAGAATACCGTCGGTCATCAGTTTGATTTGGGTATTGTCAGAAATCTGGTCGTTGAATCGAACCTTATAACCAACGAACTCACCCAGCTGTGTTTCCATCTCTTCAGCAATACGGTTCGCAACCGAACGCGCCGCAAGACGACGGGGCTGAGTGTGACCAATTAAGCCAAAGCGGCCGCGGCCAAGCTCAGAACAGATTTTTGGTAGCTGAG
Source organism: Vibrio sp. 10N.222.55.C6 (assembly GCF_041473395.1). Taxonomy (NCBI): domain Bacteria; kingdom Pseudomonadati; phylum Pseudomonadota; class Gammaproteobacteria; order Vibrionales; family Vibrionaceae; genus Vibrio; species Vibrio sp. 10N.222.55.C6. The sequence goes on along the minus strand of NZ_JBFRSD010000025.1, from coordinate 34,598 downwards.
TGGTTTTACCCGAACCCGTTTCACCCGCCACGATAACCACTTGGTTTTCAGCGATGGCTTTCGCGATGTCTTCGCGCTTTTGGCTAACCGGGAGAATTTCTGGGTATTCAATCGTTGGTTTCTGTGCCGCGCGCTGAGTTGCCGTCATCATTGACTTAGCAATGTCTAACGCAATCTCATCAAAGACAGCGTGCTTAGCTTGTTCGTTCTTAATTTTACTCGCACCAGCAATTCGCTTACTCAAACGGAAGCGATCGCGTATCATACATTCGTTGAGCGCTTTACGAAGAGAGGCTGGGCTATTCTGAGATGATTTGTTGTTTGTCGCTGATTGTTCAGCAGATTTTTTCGATGCAGCTTGGTTTGGTTTCGCTTTGCTCTGTGAAGAACTTGGCTGTGCTGCATTCTTGTTGTTATCTGCTTTTTCCGGAGACGAAGTCAAAGCGTGTCCTATTCTTGTACTTATTAAACTCGCGCGATTATATCACAAGTCTCAAACAAAAAAGCCTGACAGCAAAGGGAAAACCTTTAGCTATCAGGCTGATTAATCTCGCTAACACTCGCAGGAGCTATGAAAGCGCGGTCAAATGTAATTCGTACTTAGTCAACTCTGGTTTAAAGCTAACGTTAAAAACTGCGCTTAAAACTCATATTGGAAGTAAACCGTGTTGTAGTTACTACCGCCTTTGATACGACCATACTGAGAGGATTTTTCAAAGATTGCAGAACGGTGATGCAATGAATAACCGAACCATAAGTTGTTCAAGTCATTCTTACCAATCAAGTCGCCAACGTTGACATCGAATGAGAAGTCTAAGTAGTTCAATAGATGGCTTGCGGTGTAACCTTTACGGTCCATCTCAGAGCCTTCGATGTAGGTAATCGAATCGATGTAAGACATACCTTCTGCCACACCAACACGCCACTGAGTTGGCCAATCAAAGGTGTAATACGCTTTGATTGCGATGATGTATTCGGTGCTGCTTGATTGAACGTCTGAGCTCCAGTGGTGGGCAATACCTGGGGTCAAATAGATATCCAATGGCAAGCCGAAGATCTCATCAGTTAATGGGTGTCCATAGAAGAACGAGGTCAACTGGTTGTTGTATTCGTCTTTTTCTCTATTGAACTTCATGATGTCGCCAATATTGGATGGCGTTCCCCAGCCGTGTGCGACACGTAAGTAAGGCGCATTGCTCAGTTTAGGTTTTGGCGCTTTCTCTTTGTCGTTAAAGAAACCAAAGCCAAGGTACAATTCCCCCTGATAACGGTCTTCAACAATCGAAGAATCGTAAGCGTTATCGTCCAATCGAGTCACACTGGTTGAACCCAATAAGTACAAGTTAGAAACCACATGGTAACGCGTTTCAACACCAACATTTAAGTCAACACCAGCACCAATGGTTTCATTAGATGCGGAGTAATACTCACTGTTGAAATCAGCACTTTTATAACGCAGCGTCGCGCTCGGGTAAAACTCCCAATCTCCAGTTTCATACTTGGCTTTAGCTCGTAAGTTACCGTGGAAGTTGTATTCACTGTCGCTCATTAACTCCGTCTCGACAGACCAAGAATCATCAAGTTGGTAGGTCAGTTGAGCACCAAAGTCCGCCGTATCGCCTTCAATCGCGTTCTGCTCAGATGCAGGAATATCAATAAAGCGCATGCGAGAGATAGCATTGAAAGACCACTTCTCATCGTCAGTTTGATAGAGGTATGCCCCCATCTCAGTACCGTCAATAAACACATAATCGTTCTTGAAAAACAGCATCGGTACGAATGAGCTAACCGATTGGTCGCCACCAGACGTGTCATAAGGGATGCTTGCTGTACGGAACATTGCAGCGATGCCCCACTCTTGCTCTTCAGCGGCCCACGCATTAGCACTTACGAAAATGCCACTTAGGAAAGCGCTACCTAGTAAAACCAATCCAGATGAAGGAAGAGTCGGTAAATATTTGAGCTTCATTCTTGTGTAATTACTCTTTGAAAAAAATATTGTTTTACTGATTAGACATTTATTAACCATGACGGCTAACTATTTTTAGGTTTGCTCGGCATTGACCGTTACAATGTAGAATATTCTCGGTTAAATGAAAGTATTGTGAAAGTCTCCGAATTACAAAACATTATAGATCACTTACCCAAAGATTCCGATCCAGATATTGTTATGGGTGAGGCGTGGTTGCCTGAGCGTTTGGTGGATACCAACCTAGACGGTGACATGCTATTTCTTGAATTCGATAATGCCCCTGAAGACAATCAAGGGGATGAAGAAGGCCGTGGCTTTGTTGAGCACGAGATTGCTATGATTCGAGAAAAGCTCGAACTGTTATTAGACGAGCCTTCCGATACCAAGACCAAAGCCGATGCCCTATTGGCAATATTTCTAATGGGCCATGAACTTTCTAGCTCAGAAGTTATCGAAGTTCTTGAATCAACAGAATCTGAAACGACAGAGCCTGAGATTGCAGAGCATAATCAACAGAATCTGACTCAGTAGAATTTGAAGCATCAACGCTTGGAACCACAAAGCCAGACACGAACAAGCTCGAAACAAAAGAACACCACGACGACTAGCCACCAACGATTTTAGGTACCGTATTGAAACCCTCTACGACATCATCTCTTCCCCTGTTACTCGCCGGACCCATTTTAAGAAAAACCACCGCGACTGAAGTAGTACTTTGGTTAGCCACCAGCTCGCCTCTTACAGGCAGAGCCGAGCTTCATACTCAAGAAATAGACGATTCTGAAGCAGCACAAGACCAGCCGTTTTATACCTCATCGCTTGAAGAACATGATTCGATTCAAATCGGTACACATGCGTGGATAACGCTAATTCGCTTACAAGGTGAGTTTCCGACTAATACGCTGCTTGAATATGACATTCACACAGAGTCAGGTTCACTAAAAGAGCTCGCCCCTCACCTTGTTTACAACGGTAAATCTCGCGTTGAGTTTAAGATATCGACCTCAGCTGATTACATTCTTCATGGCTCTTGCCGCAACCCGCATCATCCAAGCAAAGACAGCCTAGTTGCAGCCGATAACAAGATGGCCGATCAAACCGTCGCTGAAAGACCCGACATGCTGATGATGAGCGGCGATCAGATCTACGCCGACCATGTGGCAGGCCCAACACTTGATGCTATTCAACAAGTGATTCACCTGCTTGGCCTTGTAGGCGAAAGCTTACCGACTGACTCGCAAATTAAACAAATCAACAACAGTGACGCTCTGTATAACAGTGAATACCACTTATACCAGCGTCATCACTATTTGCCGCACCACACAGCTTCAGAATCCATGCTCGATAAGTTATTCCCGAACCGTGGCGTGCCGATTTTTAGCTCTACCGATTGTGAAAACCACTTGGTCACGCTGTCTGAGTTTATCGCGATGTACTTATTGGTTTGGTCTCCGACACTGTGGCAATGCGTCAATCGAGAGCGTTTAATTGAGAATAACTTCACTCAAGGTGGACGCCAATTAACACCGACTGAGCAGCAACAATGGCGTGATGAAAGCGTCATCATGGATGATTTCATTGCTGGCTTACCGCAAGTGCAACGTCTGTTCGCGCATATTCCAACGTACATGATCTTCGATGATCACGATGTGACGGATGATTGGAACCTTACCGTGGGTTGGGAGCATGCCGTCGACCAAAACCAGTTCGCGACCCAAGTCATTGGTAACGGCCTTGCGGCTTACTGGATGTGTCAAGGTTGGGGTAACAAACCGGAGAGCTTCGATGAAACGTTTATCGAGCAAGCAAAACAGCTTTTTGTCGCTCAACCGCTCATTACTAAACAACCGCGCATTAGTAAACAAACTCATAATGAAGCCGGCAATGCAGCGACTACTCACTCTATTGGCAACATCGAGCCAGACAAGCATCAAGCCTTCATTGAGATGTTAAGTCGCTTTGAAGAGTGGCATTACACAATAGATACCTCACCCAAAGTCATTGTGTTGGATACTCGTACGCGTCGTTGGCGTTCAGAGTCACGCATGAACAAGCCTTCAGGTTTAATGGACTGGGAAGCCTTGATTGAGTTTCAACATCAGTTAATGAATCAAGATAAAGTGGTGATCGTTTCTGCTGCACCGATGTTTGGCGTGAAGTTTATTGAAACACTGCAAAAGATGGCGACCACAATCGGCAAGCCATTAGTGATTGACGCTGAAAACTGGATGGCGCATCCGGGCAGTGCTAATACGCTGATTAGCATCTTTACCCATACCAAAACACCGACCAACTTCGTGGTACTTTCTGGCGATGTTCATTACTCCTTCGCTTATGACATCAAGCTTAGGTATCGTCGCAACAGCCCGAACATCTATCAAATCACCTGCAGTGGTATTAAAAATCAGTTCCCTGCTCCGCTGCTTAAATTCTGCGATGTATGGGACCGCCTGTTATACAGCCCTCGCTCAGTTTTGAACTACTTCACTAAGCGTAAACGCTTGAAGATCGAAAAGCGAAGCCCTGACAATCAGACCTTCTATCGCCTTTCAAACCGCAGTGCGATTGGAGAATTGAGGCTAGACACTGATGGGAAACCGCAATCGATCACGACACTCAGTGGCGACGGTAAAATTACCCGTTTCCCAGAGCCCGATTGATAAAATGCTCCTTATCGCTCGCGTATCCGTAATGTCAGTTTTTAGTAAAGACGCTTGCGATCACACTCTGTAGACCCAATAGTTATGCTTATGCTTATGCTTATGGTTATGTTTATAGTTGATAGCTATCAGCGTTACGGAACTCGATACAAATTTTAACTGGAGCTCGTTATGTTCAATTCTCTCACATCAATGTTTAAACAATTGATTGAAGGCCAGGACCTAAGCAAAAACCAAGGCACATCACCTAATATCGCCATCGCGAGTTTGTTGTGTGAAGTCGCGGGTGCCGACCATCAGATCAATGAATCAGAAAGAGTCGCTAAGCTACAGCTTCTGCAGCGTTTGCTGGATTTAGATGAAGAACAAGCAAAGGTACTGCTCGCGCAAGCAGAGCCGAAAGTAGAGCAATCAGTATCGCTGTATGACTTTACATCGCAACTCAGAGACCTATCTCAGCCAGTGCGAATCGACTTAATCAAAGCGATGTGGGAAGTAGCGCATGCCGACGGGGAAATTGACCCTATCGAAGATTCTGTGATCCGTAAAACAGCAGAACTGCTCTACGTCGACCACTGTGACTTCATCAAGAGTAAGTTAAGTGTTTTAGGCGAAAATTAGTGCCTGAAATAATGAATTGGAAACTGAAATAAAAGCGACGGGTTAAGAAACCGGTCGCTTTTTTGAATCGGTAAACTGAAAGCTGACTAAACAGGGCTGAGAGGAGCTAAAAATTTAGCTACAACATAGTTAATGTGAGTTTCGCAAGATTATAAGCATCGACATAACCCGAGTGCTGACGACCTTCCCACTCAATATTTTTGGCTTCTTGAGCAGCGCGGTGACCAATGCGTTTGTCTTTCAAGCGATTCTGAACTCGATAAAGCGTGGCGATATTCAAGAACTCGCTGAACGGAGGTTCAATGCCTTTCTCAATACACTCTTTGTGTAAGATAAGATCGTCGCGTCCCCACGCTGCATAGATTTTCTTTGGGCCACCGAAGTTCTTAATCATCGACTTGATAACAGACTCTAATGGGCGACCCTGCTTTTCGATTTTACGAGGGGTAATGCCCGTTAACTCGGCGCAAAATAGAGAGACTTCGTCTTTTTCGGGCTTAACGTAATATTGCGCGCGCTTCACGATGGTTCCAGATACAAGATCGATCTCAGCAAGACCAATTTCAATGATCTCCCCTGTTGTTCCTACACCGTCTTCGCTCCAACAGCACATTTCCAAATCGAAACACACCACTCGATTGTGATTCATACGTCGCCTAATTCTCTCGTCAAAAATTTCGTGAAATTGTACATGAGCCTAATAAAGAACTCGACCCCAGTTGCATCAAGTGCTCATTTAGCCTGCAATTGTGACTCGATTTCGGCCATTTGACTTACTTAGGTATAACATGCTGTCAGTTTTTTGAAGGAGCGCTTCAATGTCTTCATTAGTGCGGATGGTAGCCCCGATGCTTAGAGTGCAACTCAATAGCTGGCCAGAATGCTCGCAATAAGACTCACTCACCGTATCTAAAATACATTCTAAATAGCGAGACAATGAGTCATGTTCAGTGATGCTCGAAATGATACCGAACTCATCCCCTCCCATCCGGAATAGGTTATCTCCAGACTTCAAGCTCACTGAGATAACCTTAATCACATGAATAAGTAACGCATCACCGGCTGGGTGCCCAAACTTATCATTGATCTCTTTAAACTTATCAACATCAAACACTATTAAGCTAAACGGCTTATCGCTTTGTATCGATTGACCAAGCATCTTATTAAAAGCTCGGCGATTATAAATTTCCGTTAAACTGTCATGATTGGCAAGAAAGCGAAGTTCTTCTGTTCTTTCATCAATCATTCGATACAAGCGCTCTTTCTCTCGAATTTGCAGGTTCACAATATAAGCGAGCAGTAATGAGATAGTGGTACCAACTATGCCGATTCCCGCCAACACTAAGTAACCATTAAATGAAATACATGCATCTATCTTGAAGTCGATAATCCATTCACGGTTAGTTAATGTAATCGTCTTTGTAATGTGCTGCCCAGTTACCGCTTCATAACCATTGGTTTCGAACATTATCGGGGCATCTTCAGCTTCAAAACCGCTATCGGTAACACGCACATAAACGTCCATATCGCCGACAGTAGACGCCAGAAGTTTCTCAAAATAGTATGTGGTACGAACAACACCAATCACAACCCCTAACAAATTGTCCGTTTGACCATCAAACACAGGGTGGTAGACCAACATTCCGCTCTTAGGTGTGTTGCTGTCTAAACCGTCTTGCAATAGACGAACTTTGTCTGAAATATTCGCTTCACGTGTTTTTTTAATGTTCTCAATGACCAGATTAAACCGCTCACGAGAAGAGTAAAAACCCAAAACACCGTTGTTCACTGGATCATTCGGATAAATATCTGTCGCGATAAATACGGGCTCGCCATCCAAGACATAACCATAAGTTTTTGGCCCATGTTTAGGGATAGTAAACATTCTATAGGATGGGTATTGAGCTTTCATTTTGGCGGTGTGCTCGGCGATATCTTCTACCGCTACTTTTTGCATCCACTGCAATCCGATCAGGCTTTTCGAGCCGTTAATCGTTTGCTGAGCAAAACGATCAAATCGGTCCCGACTATCGACATCATTAGAATAGAAAAAATTCGCACCGGAACCGATATAAGCGACATCGTTATCAATAAATGCTTTTAAACTGAGCGTTTGATGCTGAGCAAAGCTATCCAGATTCTCATTCAAAGACCTATTTTGATTCGCCGCAACCAAAACAAAACACAACACCGTTATCAAAAATGTGGCAAAAAAGACAACTAACGGCAAAGTTCGTTTCTTCAACCCTGTTATAGGGTCGGTAGTGTGGGGCATACAGCTTCCCATATGATGTTATTTTGAGTCGAAAGTATACACTGCCGGAATGCTAGGCTCTATTTATCTTTGACTCTCACAATGGGATAAAACTAACACTATTTACAACCCATGGACATTTACGGCTAATAAACCAACAAATCTCGATTAACTTTCAAGCTAACTCACCAAAAAGCCAGTTTATTGAAAACATTAAATAAAGCCCTTAAGCCTTGAATATGCTAGTATCCACCCATATTTATAGCTTGAAAGTGAACATTTCGGCCTTATGCCACTGAGTTTCTTTCCAACCTGTATATTCCTTTAAACCGACGAATATACCGTTAAATCAATTTTAAAGAGAAATCACTATGATCGTTGATTTGAACCTAATCCCACAAACGTTTGATATGCTTCACGCAGGCCTAACTGCATCAAGCGTTTTACTACTGCTAATTGCCGTTTCTCGTAAAACCAAAGTGGTCGAGAAAGTCGTAGAAAAACCTGTAGAAAAGATCGTTGAAGTTGAAAAGCCAGTTGAGAAAATTGTCGAAGTAGAGAAAGTTGTTGAAGTTGAACGTGTGATCGAAAAAGTAGTAGAAGTTGAATCTAAGCTGGCAACAGCACCAACAGATTCTGCAATGCAGCTACTGTCTATCATGCAGCAAGAAGCTCGTTTAATTGACTTCCTAAAAGAAGACCTAACATCATTCTCTGATGAAGAAGTTGGCGCGGCAGCTCGTGTTATTCACACTGGCGGTCAAAAAGTATTAGCCGATTACGTAACGCTGTCTCACATCCGCACTGAAGCTGAAGAAACACGTATCACTATTGCTGAAGGTTTCAACCCTCAAGAAATTCGCCTAACTGGCAACGTAACGGGTAATGCGCCATTCAACGGCACACTGGTTCACAAAGGTTGGAAAGCAACTGACATGAACCTGCCTAAGCTTGCTGAAAACTACGATTCATCTGTAATTGCACCGGCAGAGGTGGAGCTATAATGGAACACCAAAGTCATTTAGCTCAAGAGCCATCTTCTCAAGAGCAAAACCAGGTACCCAAGTTCAGTGTTGGTATCGATTTAGGTACTACACATTGCGTTTTGTCTTACATAGACACAAGCAATGAAGACGCTCGCGTTGAGGTGATGCAAATCCCTCAACTGACGGCGCCAGGTACAGTAGAAACTCGCAGCCAACTTGGCTCGTTCCTATACCAACCGCACGAACATGAAATGAATGCGGGCTCTCGCGTTCTTCCTTGGTCTTCAGAGCCAAAAGCGCTAGTGGGTGCAATTGCTCGTAACCTTGGTTCTAAAACCCCTATCCGTTTGGTAGCAAGTGCAAAATCTTGGTTATGCCACGGTGGTGTTAACCGTCGCGATGCTTTCCTTCCTGCAGGCAGCCCTGAAGAAGTTGAAAAAGTATCTCCGCTTAAGACAACTGAATTGTACCTTGAGCATCTTAAAGACGCATGGAACCACGCAAACCCAGAACACAAACTGGCAGACCAAGATGTAACGATCACGGTTCCAGCTTCGTTTGATCCTGCGGCTCGTGACCTAACAGCAGAAGCTGCACGTAATGTTGGTTTCGCTCACCTAACGCTTCTTGAAGAGCCACAAGCGGCTCTGTACAGCTGGATTGATAACAGCAACGACACATGGCGTGATGAAGTTAACGTTGGTGACATCGTTCTTGTTGTCGATATCGGTGGTGGTACAACCGACCTTTCGTTAGTTGAAGTAACACAAGATGAAGGCAACTTAAGCCTGAACCGTATCGCTGTAGGTGAACATATCCTACTGGGCGGCGACAACATGGACTTAGCTCTGGCTTACCGTCTGAAGATGAAACTGGCTCAAGAAGGTAAAGAACTGGCTCCTTGGCAGGTTCAAGCAATGACTCACGCGTGTCGTGATGCGAAAGAAGCACTGCTTAACGATGCTGAGCTTCAATCTGTGCCAATCGTTGTTCCAAGCCGTGGTTCTAAACTACTGGGCGCAACACTGAAAACAGATCTAACTCAGCAAGAAGTACAACAAACATTGGTTGATGGCTTCTTCCCGAAAGTAGCGGTGACTGAGCACCCAGTACAAAAGACGCGTGGCGCACTGACTCAAATGGGTCTGCCTTACGCTCAAGACGCAGGTATTACTCGTCACATTGCTGCATTCCTTTCTAAGCAAGCGAACGCGCTTTCTGGAAATAGTGAAACCGCTCAGCAAGATTTCAACCCGTTTGCAAACATGCCCGGTATGCCCGGTACAGAAGCGCAAGGGTCAGAAGCGCCAGCGGCAGACTTCATCAAACCAACAGCGGTACTGTTCAATGGTGGTGTTCTAAAATCTAACCTACTTGCTGATCGTCTTTCAGACACGATCAATGAATGGCTAATTAATGCAGATGCTGAATTTGCTAAACAACTTTCAGGTTTAGACTTAGACCTAGCGGTTGCAAGTGGCGCTTCTTACTACGGCGCAGTTCGTCGTGGCCAAGGCGTTCGTATCCGTGGTGGTATCGCATCTTCTTACTACGTAGGAATTGAAAGCGCGATGCCAGCTATCCCAGGTATGGCTCCTCCGATGGAAGCTTTGTGTGTTGCACCATTTGGTATGGAAGAAGGTTCAAGCGTACAAGTACCTAGCCAAGAATTCGGTCTAGTGATTGGTCAGCCAGTACACTTCCAGTTCTTCGGTTCAACCATTCGTCGTGAAGATGAAGCGGGTACGCACCTTGATCACTGGGCGCCTGAAGAGCTTGATGAGCTTCCTGAAATCCAAGTGACATTGCCGGTTTCTGAAGGCCGTCGCGAAGGTGAAGTGGTTCCAGTGACTTTGGCTTCTCGCGTTACTGAGCTAGGCACCTTACACCTAGAAGCGATTGCCACTGACAACGGTCAGAAGTGGCACGTTGAGTTCGACGTTCGTGAAGACTCAAATAACGACTCAAACGAACAAGCATAATGAATCAACGGCACCTTAGCGGGTGCCGTTACTTTATCAATGCATTTCTCAATCTAGTCCTGCCTGTTTCTCAGGAATGACGTTTACGAATAACAACAATAAGACCAAAGCTATCAAAAAACTGGTCATCACTCTGGAAGAATAAGGTTTTGTATGGCAACTCCTCGTTTTTTAGTCGGCATTGACTTAGGTACAACCAATACGGTTGTCGCTTACTGTGAAATCAACGACGACCTACAACATGCTCCCGTTTCTCTTTTCGATATTGACCAACTCATCGGCCCCGGTGAAGTGGTTCGCAAGCCCTTACTCCCATCCTTTCGTTACCACCCAGCACAAGGTCAAATATCCCCTTCTGACCTGACAATGCCGTGGGAACCAAGCCCCGTTGAAGGCGATATTAAGAACGTTATCGTCGGTGAATGGGCACGTGAATTAGGCGCTAAGGTTGAAGGCCGCCAAGTATCGAGTGCTAAGAGTTGGCTGTCACACCAAGCGGTGGATCGTAACTCCGACATTCTGCCTTGGGCAGGCGCAGCAGATGTCGATAAAGTCTCGCCAGTTGTGGCGAGTGCAAGCTACCTCAACCACATTCGCCAAGCATGGAACTACCGTAACCCGAGCAACAAGCTTGAAGACCAAGATGTTGTGGTTACCGTTCCTGCTTCCTTCGATGAGACAGCACGCAAGCTAACACTCGAAGCCGCAGAACTGGCGGGCTTAGGTAAGATTCTATTACTCGAAGAGCCGCAAGCCGTTTGTTATGACTGGTATGCCCGTCACCAACAAACCGCAGCAGATGAACTTCAACAAATCCCACTGATTCTAGTGTGTGATGTTGGAGGTGGTACCACCGATTTAAGCTTAATTGAAGCCAAATTCGATGCGAACAGCGACGGTAATAACGAGCTCGCACTCGACCGTATTGGTGTTGGTGAACACTTGATGCTTGGTGGTGATAACCTCGATTTAGCCCTTGCCCACCTTGCAGAGCAACGCTTCAATCAAAACAAAAAGCTGAATGCCTCTAGCCTAACCAAACTGATTCAACAGACTCGCGCCGCAAAAGAGAGCCTGCTTTCTGCCAATGCGCCCGATGATGTAAAGATCACCATGCTGGGCAGCGGTTCAAAACTGCTTGGCGGAACTAAGAGTATTGGTTTAACTAAACAAGAAGTCCATCAAATCGCATTGGAAGGTTTCTTCCCGCTTTCTGAGTTTACTGAAACACCCGACAAACGCCGCAGTGCTGTGGTTGAGTTTGGTCTGCCTTACGTGGCTGACCCTGCGGTGAGTAAGCACGTTGCAGAATTCCTAGCAACGCACCAACAAGTGTCTAAAGCCGCATTGGAAAACTCAGACTCTATTGAGTTCGATGACACCAAACCTGCAATTCCAGTTGGCGTGCTGCTCAATGGTGGTGTGTTTAACAGTGAACTGGTAACAGAGCGAATTACTCAGCTACTGGGCAACTGGAACGGTTCTCCTATCACAGTGCTTGATAACCCTCATCCAGATTGGTCTGTTGCCCTTGGCGCGGTTGCCTTTGGTAAAGCACGCCGCGGTGCACAGCTGAAAATCGGTGGCGGTGCTGCCCGTTCTTACTTCTTGCATCTGCAAGAGAAAAACAAGATGGGTAAAGCGCTTTGTCTGCTTGCCAAAGGAACCGAAGAAGGCCAAGAGATACGCTTGAACAGCCGTCGTTTCTCGCTGACTTTAGGTGAGCCAGTACGATTTAATCTTCTGACTTCAACACACGATCAAATTGCTCATGACACCGCCATTCAAAACGGTGTGATGGTCAATGTGGATGCCGACTTGTTCTCCCCTCTCCCACCGTATATTTCTACGCTGGAAGGCTCAGGTACTGCAGAACTTCAAGCCAACCAAAAAGAGCGTGTTGAAGTACTGCTCGCTTGTCAGTTAACCGAAGTCGGCACATTGAAAATGGAGTGTGTGAGTATAGAAGATGACTCTAAGCGTTGGTTGCTTGAGTTTGAAGTAAGAAACAAGCAAGGCGATGAATCTGATACCTCCGCGCTTCACCCAAGATTGGAAGAGTGTAAGGAGTTGATTTCTCGCCTGTACAGCGGCAACAAGAAGAGTGCTGAATCGAAAGAGATCAAAACACTATCGAAAGATCTTGAGAAGCGACTAGGTAAACGCGATGAATGGGACTTCACGACCCTTCGTCATCTATTTGATACCTTCTCATTAGGTCGTAAACGTCGTCGCCGCTCAGAAGCACACGAGAAGAACTGGCTACGTTTGGCGGGATACTCGCTACGTCCTGGCTTTGGCGATCCGACTGACTCATGGCGTATCGAACAGATTTGGGGCCTTTACCAACAGAACATTCAGTTCAAGAACCACCAAGGCTGGACAGACTGGTGGGTATTCTGGCGTCGTGTCGCTGGTGGGCTAAACCAAGAGCAGCAAGAGAGTATCTTGGCTGACATCGCTAAATACCTTCACCCAGGTGCAATGAAGAACCCTAAGACAGCCAAAGATGCGCAAGATAATGGTTATGAAGCCATGGTCCGTTTAGCGGCGTCACTTGAGCAACTTGAGGTTGAAGACAAAGTGCTGCTGGCAAGTTGGTTCTTAAGCAAAGCGATCAACCATAACCAATTTGAACAGGCTCACTGGTGGGCGCTAGGACGATTAGCATCAAGAACGCCTTTGTATGGCAGCCAACACAGCGTAATTCCTAGAGAGCAAGCTGAACAGTGGTTACCAAAACTGCTTGAACAGAACTGGCAGAAAGAGCAGATGATCGCCTTCGCAGCGGTGATGATTTGTCGAAAAACCGGTGACCGTCAGTTTGATATCTCTGACGACTATCGCAATCAAGTGATTGAGAAGCTTAAGCAAAGCAAGGTACCTGACTCATGGTTAACACTAGTGAGTGAAGTGACTGAGCTTTCTGAGAGTGAATCTAAGCGTGTGTTTGGTGATGCGTTACCAAGCGGATTAAGCCTAATCAATAACTAGGTTTGAAAACGATTAGCTTTCGTTGCTAATGGTAAAGAAGCTAGCAAGAAAAGAAAAAGCCACTTTCGATTCGTTGAAAGTGGCTTTTTTATTGGTGGCTTAAGGCTGGTATGTGTAATCGACTTATAGCTTTTTGGTTAAGAGCCTTAGCCGTGTTGCAGTTCATCATTGTTAATGTTTGGTTCCAGTTGGGTTGATAGGAAAATCCGTATTTTCATAAATGTCAGATAGTTTTTTCGGTTTATTCTCTTTTGCTCCTTTGTTCGATTGATTATGAGTTTCGCTTAAAAGCCATTCCTCATGCATTTTTGCTGAATCCAAAAACTCTGGATCCTCCATTGCTTCCTTGCGAAGTTTATTTACACGTTCGAGAGTATCCCAAATCATAATACTTCACCTCCACTAAGGCAGTAATATAAAGATAGCTCAACCCCATGAAACTTCAACTAACCCAATGAGATAGCGATCTCAATTTCGTAATTCACTCGCTTTAAATGAGTGGATATGGTCACCTTTAGTTGGGCTCAAATAGTGGGTCTTTCCCCATGATCTTCGAAGATCATTAGGCACAAAAAAAGCGAGCTCGATGCTCGCTTTTTGTTTATCTATCTGTTGCTCGGATTACCAGCACTAGCTCGATTAAATCACACCGAGGTTAAGCACGGTTACCAATTTTCACCTTGCCATTGGTAGCAAACCAAAGGGCTTCTGAACGACGACGACCGATTAGAATCGGGCCATCATCGTAGAACAAGAAGTTCTTCCAATGCTTCTTGAAAATCGCCCATTTGGTTTCAAGAACATTGTACTTTTCGTAACAAAAATAAACAGTTACGTCATCTTGCCAATCAATAAAGTTAAGAATCTCTTCTGGCATTTCAGGCTCATCCGCTTCCCAATGCGCCATCCAACTGATCTCTTCATTCCAGTTCGATGCTTTGCTTGGCCAGTCTTGCGAGCTCAGTCGTTCTGCGTCTGGGCTTTGAGGGCTCACGTTCTCTTTCCAGAACTGAGATGCTCTCGCCTGTGTCATTGGCTTAATCTTTTCCAAGTCCTCTGCCGGCAGCGGCATTGACTGGTGTGTGAAAATCCATTTTCTTTGGTATTCGTCCAAAGTTGTGTATGACATCAAAATTCCTCAAATATCTTCTCAGGCTGATGGATTTACCATGCCTATCTGTTCTTTTTGATGCAGTGACGGTTTCATTTTATCTATGTCGTCACTGCCTCTAAATCTGTATTTACGCTTAATTGGTACTTACGCCTAATGACTATTGATCTCTATACAGCGCGTCTATCTTCCCAGTTTGGGTTAACTAATGCCGTCAGTATATGGTCTTCCCATTTACCGTTAATCTGTAGGTAGTCTTTAGCAAAACCTTCTCGGACAAAACCAAGATGTTCTAATACACCAGCACTGCGTTCGTTGTGAGGCATGTAGCCCGCCATTAAGCGGTGCATGTTCTGCACATCAAACATGTAGTCTTTGGCCATGTTCAAACCTCTGCGCATGTAACCGTGGCCCTGTGCACTTTGCGCCAATGAGTAACCGACATTACAAGCGTAGAACGGGAAACGAGACAAATTACTGAACGATATGGTGCCTAACATTTCATTAGAGTCAGCGTTAATCAGTAAACAGTAATAGCCTAGCCCCATTTTATGAAGCTCGTTTAACTTGATCAGCCGCTGCGCCCAACTCGCTCTATCAAAGAACGCGTCTTCGCGAATCGGTTCCCAAGGTTTCAGGTACTCTCTGTTAACCTGAAAGTACTCGCTTATCATGCCAGCGTCATCAATTTCAGCCGTACGTAGAATCAGATTACCATCATGCTTATAAATGCGCTCTGGTGTACTCAAATCTTCCATAATCTTGTTCTTATTCGATCAGTTCTTTCTGATACCATAATCACGAAGCTTATTCGCAATTGAGGTATGAGATACATTCAAACGTTTTGCTAGCTTACGGCTTGATGGGAAAGACTGATAAAGCTTCTCTAGAATCTGAGATTCATAGTCTTTCATTATTTCATCGAGCGAGCCATCTAAGCTCAGGTTCGCCATTCCAGCCGTCATTGTTTCAAGCTGTGGCAAATGGAATTGCTCAACCGTTAGCGTGTCTGAATCCAACTCTGTTAGTGCGCGTAGAACCATGTTGTCTAACTGGCGAATGTTGCCCGGCCATTGGTAATTACCAAGCTGGTCGATCAGCTCTTGAGTCAGTTTTGGTTTTAACATACCTAACTGCTGCGCGTACTTTGCAACGAACAGTTCCAACAGTGGCACTACGTCGTTTGAGCGTTCACGCAATGCAGGGATAGACAGAGTCAGTACATTCAAGCGGTAAAACAAATCTTCACGGAACGAACCCGAGTCGGCTAATTCAGAAAGACGGTGGCGCGTTGATGCAATAATACGAACATCCGCGTGCATCTCTTCTTCTTCACCAACACGACGGAATGAACCATCTTGTAGGAAACGCAGCAGCTTGATTTGAAGATGCGGGCTCATCTCGCCAATTTCATCTAAAAAGACCGTACCGCCATTCGCTTGCTCGAAAATGCCTTTATGACCTTGCTCATGGTTGAATGAACCCGGCGCATGACCAAACAATTCCGTTTCCGCTACGTCATCAGGCATCGATGCACAGCTTAGAATCAAGAATGGGAAAGACGATCGATTTGAACGGTTATGACACGCTTTCGCCAGCATCTCTTTACCCGTACCTGTATCGCCTTCAATTAATAGAGGCTGATCCAGCATAGCCAATTTCTTAGCTTGGCTGATCAAGGCTTTATGGCGATTAGAGACACCAACAAAGTGTTCAAAACCCAGGTTGTTCTGTTCTGGGATTGAATCTGGCGAGTTCATCTCTTGATTACAAGAACGAATCGTCATTACTGCGCTTGCCAGTACCGCTTCGTTGACATCACCACCAAGGTAAATCGGCAGGATCTCAATAGAGAAATCTAAGCCATCCAACACGACAACTTCACGATGGCGCGTTACATCGCCTTCGATCCAACGAGCAAAGTTAAAACTAGGAACAAACGTCGCGAGCGGTTCACCGATGACTTCATCTTCTTGTTTGTTGAAGAGGCTCAATGCGGCGTGGTTAGCCATATCGACTGAGCCTTTAAGGTCAATCGCAATCACAGGATCAGGTAGGTTTGCCAGCAGAGCAATCAGCTCTGTGTTATGCCTTTCGCTTGGCATAAATTGGATTTTACGTACATCCTTCACACCTGAAATTCGGCGAATTTCAGCCATAAGTTCACTAAAAGCATCAAAATCAATATCAGGGCAGTTTAGATAAATAATACCTTTAACATCAATTTCGATTCCTCTTAAATCAATGCTTTTTGAGGCCAAGATATCGAGCAACTCACGCGTTAAGCCGAGTCTGTCTTCACACAATACTTCAAGACGCACAAATAGTCCTATTATAGGTGTCAGGATAAGTTGACAGTAGTGTGGATTAAGCTCTGAGTTCAGTCAAGAAGAAGAGTTATCATATATCTATTCAATTTTTAGATATCAACACCTTAGAAAGATCTAAAACCATTCACCACACTTATCAACATTTCCAACCGTAACACCTCGCAACATCCCCTTACTTTATAAATGGTTATTTTATGGAACTAAAGTCAAATCACCCATAGCCTATATTCTTCCGTATAAAAACATCGGCTTAAATATGAAATACTCTAAACTATTCCTCACAATAATCAGTACCTTCTCTGCGTCTAGTTTTGCAATGACTTCTTTCGATACAAGAAGTGTTGGCATGGGCAGCACTGGAGCTGCGTCAGCCTCTTACCTAACATCCAGTTTTCATAATCCTGCTTTAGCGGCTCGTTATAAAGAAGGAGATAACTTTGGGTTAATTCTTCCCGTTCTCGGAGCAAGGGTTCATGATGCAGATGACATGATCGACAAGTTGGATCACTTCCAAGATATTGATGAACGATTGCAATTTGATCCCGGGAATGAAGAACTATTAGAGGAATGGCGCAAAGCTTTAAAACAACTAGATAACGGAAACTTAAACGTAGAAGCTAATCTAGGTACAGTATTCGCTATTCCAAATAAACACCTGAGCACCAACTTCTTCATTAAATCTCAAGTAGCCACCATTGCTAGATTCAATGTGAATGATGATGACTTACAAAATGATAACCCTACAGATTCAGAACTGCTCTCAAGTGGTCAAGCGGTTGGTATAGCAATTGTTGATGTAGGTTTTACTTTTGCTGATACATTTACTTTTCAAGAACACGATTTTATGTTGGGTATTTCACCCAAATACCAACGAATTTATGGTCTGAACTACGTTGAAACACTGGATGATTTAGATGACGACTTTGATATTGAAGAGGATTACGTAGAAAAATCCGCATTCAACATAGATTTTGGTGCTGCTTATGAATGGGGAGATAACACCATTATTGGGTTGTCTGCTAAGAACCTCCTGTCACAAAAGCTAAAAACTAAAACTCACATGGGACAAAAAGCAACGGTACTTGTTGAACCAGAATATGTATTAGGTATTTCCTATGATAAATCGTGGTACAACCTTACAGCGGATATTGATTTAAACGCCGTCAAGCACTTTAAAGAGTACGACTACAAAACTCAGTATGCAAAAGTGGGCGCTGAGCTTGATGCATTCAGTTGGGCTCAACTTCGTTTAGGCTATATGCATAGTTTAACTAACTATGCAGATGACCTAGCCACTGTAGGCTTAGGCTTTAAACCATTCGGTATCTTTGGATTCGATTTAGCGGCACAAGCAGGCAAAGATAATAACTACGGGGCTTCTGCTCAGCTCATCATGCATTTTTAGTCTCTGCCAAAAGAACAATTTAAATAAACCGCACCCATTTTGTGGGTGCGGTATTGTTATTTGAGAGTGATACGCTTTATTTCAGAAAGGACGGCTTTGCGGAGGTCTGCCAGTTTTACTTTTCGTTCGTTATGCCAAGGCATAGGACGCAGCAATGTCATGGCTTTTAAGCCCAGTCTTGCAGTAAGGATACCGACACCTAGCCCCTGCCCTGCTCGAGCTGAGACTTTGCCTGCAAGATCCATCGAGACGAGATCCATACTTGCATCAATCGCGAGCTCACTTGCTCCTGCAGCGGCCATGTTGATTAACACCAGTTTAAATAGCTTAATGCGAGACCAGTAGCCAAGCTCAATGCCATACACATCAGCAAGCTTGTCTATCATGGTGAAATTTCGCCAAGCCACCAACAACATATCAGCCGCCGCCAATGGACTCACCGCGACCAAAGCCGCCGATTCGGTCGAAAACTTAGTGACGATTTGAGTCGCTACTTTGTCTTGTTGACTCACGACTAACGCATCGTACATATCCAACACTTCTGCATCACTGTGTGCTGGGTTAATGCTGTTTCGCCACTTATCGTACGAAGGAGACTCAGCGATAATGCCACCTTGCTTGGCGATGTTTTCACAGAACGCTTTGCCCTTGCCGACACTTTGACTTTGGAGTAGCTCTTCACTCTGCTCTTGCACACTAAAGTGATCTTTAAGTGAACGCAGTTTCCACAGCTCTTTGCCTATTGCGCCTAAACCCAATGAAGCAATGGCAGCAATGAAGCCTGCCCAACCTAACGCCAGCCAGTCAGCCGATTGAATCGCGGTAATGACCGAATCAATTGCCTGCCATCCAACTAGGCCAGAGAAAGCGACCAATAAACCCGTTCCAAACCACTTCTTCTTTTTGCTCGGTCGAATCACTTGTTCCAATTGCTGCTCAGCTTCACCATCAAGATCAGCTTTCACTTGCGGTGCGACAGGGACAAATTTCTCTTGCTCTGTGAACAGTTGTTGAGCGCCTAAATCCGGGCCAACGTCACTCTTGTCTTGCTCATCAAAAGAGGTCTTCAACGGTTCATTAAAGACCTGCTTTGTTTTTAATTCACTCATTTTGATTGCCTCAATTACTTCAACTTGTCGCCAATGAGATACTCTAAAACCTTGTCGACTCTTAGATGTTGGCAAGGCTCATCGGAATGTTGCTCCATCGGTCTAAAGCTCGTGAAATCAAACTGGTTGGTTTCCCAATACTGTTTATTAGGCAACTTACGCGGCACCTCTCCCGGATACATGGTTTGAGGGACATTATCCAAAGTCACACCTTGCAACGCCGGAACATTGTCTGAACCCGACGAGATATAACCCGCGCTGGTCGCTTGAATAGACGCGATACTCATACAACTCATGTCGATGTGTTCAAACGCCGCCTGCTGCCAAGCTGGATGCACCATCTGTTGTAACAGTGACACCAAGTTCGGATGTTGATCCGGTGTCACGTGGTCAGCTTTTGTGGCTGCAAACAAGATCTTGTCGATCTTCGGCGCGAATAAACGTCTTAAGATATTGCTTCGACCGTACTTAAAGCTCTTAAGTAACTGTTCTAACGCGCCACGCATGTCCATGAAAGAGTCATAGCCCGCATTAAGTGGCTGTAAGCAATCCACTAGCACGATTTGTCTGTCGAACGTCGCGAAGTGATTCTTGTAGAACGCTTTGACGACCTTCTGTTGATACTCTTCATAACGCGCTTTAAGTACCGCATAGTTACTTGTTTTTGAGAACTTACCCTCAGGTGCGATGCACGGGAAGAATTGCAACACAGGCGCGCCTTCAAGCTCACCGGGTAATACGAATCGACCCGGTTGTACCCAATGCAGCCCGTTACTTTTACAAGTATGAAGGTACTGAGTGTAGCTATCGGCAATCGCGACCAGTTTCTTTTCGTCCGCTTCTGCTAGCAAATCGATATCACCACGCATGGCGTTCCACTGTTGCGAGTAAGTTTCTCTGTCGCCTTTCAATGCGGCAAACTGAGATTGGCTCCAGGTATCGAAGTCCATATCCAGTAACGGCAAATCAAGCAGCCATTCACCTGGATAATCGACAATATCGAGATAAAGGGTGCTGTTTTTACTCAGTAGCTTTTTCGCGCCCTTCGCAGGCTTATATTTGATTGCTAGACGAATCTCACTGACATCACGCGTTGGCACAGGCCATTCTGGTGGCTGTGCATTCAACGACTCCATCGCTTCATCATAAGAGAAGCGTGGAATCATCATGTTGTGTTGCGGGATACGCTTTGCGCCAATAATTCTTCCATCTCTCGCCGATGCAAGCAGTGGCAAGTTTTTGTGGGTAGACGTATGAAGAAGCTGATTAACCAGCGAAGTAATGAATGCTGTCTTACCCGCACGAGAGAGCCCCGTGACCGCTACTCGAATATGAGAATCCGTTCCTCTGCTTATAAAGTCACTCATTTCTTGAGTTAGGTGTTTCATTAGAACGACTCCGTGATAGTTAGGCTAGCTGGTTATGATACTAGAAAGGCAAGCCTATGTTCTTTCCCCGTTGGGATAGTTTGTATGCTTTTGCTTATGTTGATGAGTATGCAATACACATTCTTAATGCTAGATGAATAAAAGCCCCTGACTACATTCATAATCAGGGGCTTTAGAATTTTTGCACGATATCCGACGTCTAATCGTCTTCAATCAACTTGTAGATAACAAACAGTGCAATCTCTGCAATTAGCCAAAGCGCACATGTAATCGTCACGTATTTATTATCAAAGATACTGATCCCTTTCAAGATCAGGTCGTAGCCAACAAAAGCACCAATCACCACTGCCAAGATAATCTGTAGGATCTGAATAAAACGAGGCATTCCTCTCTCCTATGTTCTTATATCAAACTATGTGTTTATCACTATATCATTGATAATAAGACAAAAGTGCAGATAATGCTGCACTTTTGTCTTTAACTTTCTGTCAAAAATTGCAATTCAAACGCTGAAGTTAGCGACAATTACGATTTTTTGGCGTCGATTAATTACGCTTTCTCAGCTTCAGCAATCTTCACTTTCCACGTGTCAGGGCCGATCTGGTGTGCGTTCACGCCGTTAGAGTCAACCGCTACCGTTACAGGCATATCTTCAACTTCAAACTCGTAAATCGCTTCCATACCGAGATCTTCAAACGCAACAACGCGTGCTTTTTTAATTGCTTTTGCGACTAAATAAGCTGCACCACCAACCGCCATTAGGTAAACCGCTTTGTGCTCTTTGATTGATTCAACCGTTGCAGGGCCACGTTCCGCTTTACCGATCATGCCCATAATGCCAGTTTCGTTCAGCATCATGTCAGTGAACTTATCCATACGTGTTGAAGTTGTTGGGCCCGCAGGACCTACCGCTTCATCACCTACAGCATCAACAGGACCCACGTAGTAAATGAACTTACCTTTGAAATCAACGCCAGCTGGTAAGCCTTCGCCGCTTTCTAGCATGCCTTGAATACGTTTATGAGCAGCATCACGACCGGTTAAGATCTTACCTGACAGAAGAACCGTTTCGCCGGTCTTCCACTCTTGTACGTCTTCTTTAGTCACTTCATCAAGGTTAACACGACGTGTATTTGCGCCCGCTTCCCAAGTGATGTCTGGCCACTCTTCTAACTTAGGTGGCGTTAGCTCTGCTGGGCCGCTGCCATCTAGTGTGAAGTGAACGTGACGCGTTGCTGCACAGTTCGGGATCAAACATACAGGCTTAGAAGCAGCATGAGTTGGTGCTGTTTTGATTTTTACATCAACCACAGTAGTGAGACCGCCAAGACCTTGTGCACCAATGCCAAGCTTGTTTACACGGTTGAAGATGTCTAGGCGAAGCTCTTCTTCTGCGTTCTCAGGACCTTTCTCGATAAGCTCTTGGATATCGATGTGTTCCATCAAAGATTCTTTCGCTAGCACAGCTGCTTTCTCAGCCGTACCGCCGATGCCTATACCTAGCATACCCGGTGGACACCAGCCTGCACCCATTGTTGGCAGCGTCTTCTCTACCCATTCTGCAATATCATCAGAAGGGTTCAGCATAACCATCTTGGTTTTGTTCTCAGAACCGCCGCCCTTAGCCGCGATTTGAATTTCAACTTTGTTGCCTGGAATCATATTAATGTGGACAACCGCTGGTGTGTTGTCTTTGGTATTAATACGCTTACCTGCAGGGTCCATTAGGACAGATGCACGCAATGGGTTATCTGGGTTGTTGTAAGCTTGACGAACGCCTTCATCAACCATCTGTTGTACTGTTTGATCCGTTTCCCACCTAACATCCATACCGATGTTCACGAAACAAGTAACAATACCCGTATCCTGACAAATTGGACGATGGCCTTCCGCAGACATGCGCGAGTTGATAAGAATCTGAGCGATCGCATCTTTAGCTGCTTGGCTCTCTTCTTTCTCGTACGCTTTTTCTAGGGCTTGGACAAAGTCTAAAGGGTGATAATAAGAAATGTACTGAAGTGCGTCAGCGACACTGCTGATCACATCTTGCTTACGAATAACCGTCATTGCATGCCTCTTTATTGTTCTGGTTCCATGTGGGTTCACAGTTTGACTATATGTGCCAAATCGAATTAGGTGGTTTAGCTTTTTATTGTGTTGAGCTGTATTTAGTTGCTTTAGCAATCGCTTGCATAGCTTTAAACTAAACCACTTGGATTACACCGTTCTAATCAAGAACCCATTTTATTTTCAATTTATGATACTCTTGCTTCCTCTCACACGCCATGCAGTGATCGAACTCTTTGTCACAAATTAAACAAATGAATAACAACGAATTTCGCTCTATCCAAATCAAGCCGCTTGAATATCAATCAACTTTAGCTAAACAGCTGTTTTCCCATATTGAAAACCTGCCGTGGGCAATGCTATTACGCTCCGCTTCAGAAAGCCACGTTGATAGTCGATACGATATTTTAGTTGCTCAACCCATCGCCACCTTCGAGACAATCGGTGCAGAAACGACCGTTAATGTTAATGAGACGTGCGAGGTTTCAGACTCTGATCCTTTCGAACTACTCGACCAATATCAGCAACAATTATTGCCTGCGACTAAAGAGCACACTCAGTTGCCATTCGTTGGCGGCGCTTTAGGCTATTTTAGCTATGATTTAGGGCGCAGAGTCGAGACACTTCCATCACTCGCAAAGCGTGATATTGAAGCACCTGACATGGCAGTTGGCTTGTATGAATGGGCTGTTATCGTTGACCACCAATTGAAAACGGCGTGTATTGTCGGTAGCAATATCGATGAACATCATGATTGGCTAATGCAGCAGATGGCTCAATCACAGCTATCACATGCGCCCTTTGGGTTAACCACACCGTGGCAATCCAATATGAGCGAAGAGAGCTACGCCACTAAGTTCGATAGTGTTCAAGAGTACCTGTTATCCGGGGACTGCTATCAGATTAACTTAGCTCAGCGCTTCAATGCCCAATACCAAGGTAGTGAATGGCTGGCTTATGACAAGTTAGAACAGTACAACTCAGCGCCCTTTTCGGGTTTTATCCGTTTGGCCGACTGCGCAATCATCAGTGTTTCGCCAGAGCGTTTCTTAGAACTCAAAGACAACGTCATTGAAACCAAGCCAATCAAAGGCACACGACCTCGTTCTGAGGACCCGATGATTGATAATGCCAACGCGCAAGACCTAGCAAGCGCCGATAAAGATCAGGCGGAAAACTTGATGATCGTCGACCTACTTCGTAATGACATTGGCCGAGTAGCAAAACCGGGCACAGTGCATGTACCAAAGCTCTTCGATATTGAAAGCTTCCCTGCCGTGCACCACTTAGTGAGCACGATACGAGCGGACCTTGATGACCAATACTCTGCAACTGACCTTCTGAGAGCCTGTTTCCCTGGAGGCTCGATTACTGGCGCACCAAAAGTTCGCGCGATGCAGATCATTGAAGAGTTAGAACCGCATCGACGTTCAGCGTACTGCGGCAGTATTGGCTACATCAGCCGAAATGGCAGAATGGATACCAGTATTACCATTCGTACATTAGTCGCCGAGAACAACACGCTTTATGCTTGGGCTGGCGGTGGTGTGGTATTTGATAGTGATTGTGCTTCTGAATACCAAGAAACACTGGATAAGCTGAGTCGAATTCTACCGGTACTTGAAGATTGCTAAACCTAGTGTCATTAACTGCGAGTTCCGCGACTTAATGACGAGTTCCGTAGCTTAACGGCTAGCAAAAGTTCGATATAAAAAGAAACCGAAGGATCGTAAGATCACTTCGGTTTTTTAGTCTGTAAGTTAGAGTACATAACTCACAACGCTTTATTCGCGTGTTTAAGCGACCTTCACCGCTGAGACACCCCACTTCTTGAGCATCTCTTTCAGATCGTTGGCGGTGTAAGGCTTACTCAAAATGTCATCCATTCCACACTGAATACAACGTTCGCGTTCTTCCAATGTCGTTCCGGCGGTCAGTGCCACAATAGATTTAACGTAACCCTTCTCTCTTAGCTTCTCTGTTGCTTCAAACCCGTCCATAACAGGCATTCTGCAATCCATGAATACAATGTCGTATTCGTTGTCTGACGCGAGCTCAAACCCTTCGACACCATTGCTTGCGATAGCAGGTTCAATCTCATGTTTACGAAGCATTTGCTGGATGATGATCTGGTTCATCTTAATATCATCAACCACCAGCACTTTAAGTAGTGACAATTCCGCTTCAGACTCAAAGCCCTTGGCGACACTATCACTCTCTGCCGGAACATCGACAACTTGAAGAGGAATCGAGATGGTAAAGGTCGTGCCTGAGCCAACAACACTGGTCACCCCAATATCGCCATTCATCAGAGCCACCAGTTTGCGACAAATCGCTAAGCCAAGCCCGGTGCCCTCATAGTTTCGGCTACTTGAGTTATCTGCCTGTGTAAAAGGTTCAAATAGCGTCTTATGTGCTGATTCAGCAATTCCGACTCCGGTATCTTCTACAGAGAAAACAAATTGGTTTTTGTCCCACTCAATATCAACATTCACATGCCCTTCTTCTGTAAATTTAATCGCATTACCTATTAAGTTCACAAACAGTTGTGTGATGCGCTCTAAATCGCCTTGGAAATGGGAGGGAACGTTTGACGTAACACTGATATTGAATTCGAGCTGCTTCTCAATTGCTCGATTGACGAAGATGCTTTCAATCGTGTTTCTCAAATCACGTAGGGCAAATTTCTTTGGAATAAGCTCCAACATCCCTGCATTGATTTTGCTGTAATCCAATAGATCATTAATGATGGTTCGGAGAAACTCTCCAGATTGGCTCAGGTTGTTCACTATCTCACGCTGAGAGCTATTCAGTTCGGTATCACTGATCAACTCGGCACTGCCTAGTAAGCCATTAAGTGGAGTTCTTAACTCATGATTAATCATGGCCACAAAGTCACGCGTTGCCCTTTCGGACTCTTCCGCTCGTTTACGTGATTCAATATTTCGGTTGATTGCTAGTTGATGGGTTAAGGCACTGCAGATAAGGTCCGTGACCAACAACAGTTGGCTTTGGATAAACTCGTAGTCTTGGTCTAACAACCTGACTCTGACGATTAACGCACCAACTATGACTTTTTCAACCTCTAAGGGCACGGTCAGTAGGTTGTCTTGCCAATGAGGTTCTTGAATGTCTTGCTCTAACACCTCGACAGTCTCATCGCCATAATCATAGGTCTGTAACTGAGGGATGAGCTTGGGAGGTAGAATCAAACGACTGGCTTCGATTAAGTAACTGTTAGTCACGTTGGTCGTTAGTTCAGATAGCATGACATCATCGAGATCATTTCTTAGAAACGCGCGCCCAAAATCAATCAACAGGTTGTCGATTTGTTCTTGGAATTCAATGCGGCGTATATTCGCGTTGGAGCGCTTTTCTAACTGACGCAAAGCAAGCTCAAGCTGTTGGTTAGCCTCGAACAGTTCGAGGCTCTTCTGTTCCAACAATCCTTCAGCCGCTTTCCTTGCCGCGATTTGACGCTTAAGCTTCTTCTCTAGGGCAGATGCCAGATCCATATTACTTTTCTACTTTGAGATTAAACCTAACCACGCTTTGGTCATCATTTTGTGGCGTCATCTCCACCGCGATAGATTCACCGTGGTATTCAGCACATCCTTCAATAAGCCCTAAGCAAACATGAGACATACACCTTGCGCTTTTGTAGTCAAAAACAAGTTGTGCTTCGTTCGTGGTGATAAAACTGAATTCAGGTGGCTCAGCATCTGGATAGAGCTTCTTCACTTCAACATGAATGTAACGCTCTACGTGCTGAATAAATTGAAAGGTGGTATTGCTGTGAGCAAGGCTCGCTTTATTCGGTAATGAGGCCAGTAAGTTCTTAAATACAGACTGCCCAAACACGCGTTGCAAGCTTGCCGCATCAATATCGGTTTTCTTACTCAAGTTGATAATCAACCTGACAAGGTCTTTGTGGTCGTAACTGCCGACCGACGTATAGATCCCTTCATCTTCTGACATTTCTAGAACTTCTTCCAAAAGCTCTAGCCCAAACTTGTCTTCAACAAGCTCTAAAAATTCGGTGAATATGATTCCTTTCATCTCATACCTTTTCTTCTATTTCTTTTTAGAATGGTCCACTAAGTTATTGTTATCAAATTCTTAAACAAAAAATCTACGTTTCGTCACCCAATTTTATGACATGGGTAACGCTTACTCGCCTGTATGCACATATTGAATATAGCAAAAATCGTCATTTTGAGGAGATTCATCGGTAAACAGCCTCTCATGACGCCCAATTGATAACTAAAAGAGGGAAAGTGAATGAAGAAAAACTCGATATTGGTAATCAACCCACGGTTATGTCTATACTTAAAATCATAATAATCAATATATTGGCTTGATATGAATAAAGAAAACTTCCTTCAGCAATTCCAACTTAACCCTACCGTTGGCTATCATCCTGAGTCAGTAGAGCGTGTTTCGCACATCAGTGGCGAGCAATTACGTAAAGCGGCAGTGGTGGTAGGTTTAGTTGAAAGAGAAGATGGTTTACATGTCATTTTTACTAAAAGAGCGGCTCATTTAAAGCATCACCCCGGCCAAGTCAGCTTTCCTGGTGGTAAACACGAACTTTCTGACCCTTCTATGCAATTCACTGCACTCAGAGAGCTCCATGAGGAGGTGGGAATTCGATCGGATCAAGTTAAAATTATTGGGCAATTACCAGCATTGAGTACTATTAGTAAATTTTCTGTGACGCCGATTATTGCCATGGTCGATCCTGACTATGAAGCCATCATTGATGAGAACGAAGTTGCCTCAATTTTTGAGGTACCCGCTACCTATGTTTTAGACCAAGCCAAGTTACACAGCCACACTGTTAACTTTAAACAAATCAAGCATCGGGTTTTTGCGATGCCTTTCCAAGAGCACCTAATTTGGGGCGTTACGGCGCAAATTATCCAATCGCTGCAGCAACACGTACTGCAACGAATCACATAGCAACTACGTTTTGTTTAATCTCTGTTAACAAAATCCAGACTTTCTATGGAACAGATTTATTAATGCAATTTTACGCAAACGTTTCCCTGATATAAATCTATACAACCCCGCCTTTCGCATAAATAAAACTAATACCAGGCATAAACATAAATCACATGTAGCACGCCATTTTCGTGATCAAAAATTCGTTTTTCGCATATCATGTGACACGCCGTTTCATTACATGATTTAGATCTATTTTTTGCAGAAGAAAATTCTGCAGAATTAGCCCCGACTTATTTCCTGTTCCCAAAAAATGAGTAATTTAACATGAACACAACAACTTCTTCGGCAAATGCCGTTAAAGATTCAAGCAAGTTTAACTATAAAGATTTTACCTGGTGTTTATCACTATTCGGTACAGCAGTTGGTGCTGGCGTACTATTCCTTCCAATCAAAGCTGGTGCGGGTGGTTTTTGGCCATTAGTTATCCTAGCTCTAATTGCGGCACCAATGACTTGGTTCGCACACAAATCTCTAGCTCGTTTCGTACTGTCTGCTAAAAACCCTGAAGCTGATATTACAGACACAGTTGAAGAGCACTTCGGTAAGACTGGCGCAAACATTATTACTTTTGCTTACTTCTTCGCTATCTACCCGATCGTTCTTATCTACGGTGTTGGTATCACAAACACAGTTGATTCTTTCCTAGTAAACCAAATGGGTATGGAATCTATTCCTCGTCCTCTTCTTTCTGGTGCACTTATCCTTGCTATGACAGCAGGTGTTGTATTCGGTAAAGAGCTGATGCTTAAAGCAACTTCAGCAATGGTTTACCCACTAGTATTCATCCTACTAGCGCTATCTTTTTACCTAGTTCCTGATTGGAACACTTCAATGATGGACGTAAGCCCAGAATGGTCAACAATGCCTTCTATTATCTGGCTTGCTATTCCAATCATCGTGTTCTCTTTCAACCACAGCCCAATCATTTCACAGTTCTCTAAAGAGCAACGTCGTGTATACGGTGATGACGCAGTTAAGAAAACTGACGCGATCACTGGTGGCGCAGCAATGATGCTGATGGGTTTTGTAATGTTCTTCGTATTCTCTGTAGTGCTTTCTCTATCTCCAGAGCAACTAGCAACAGCACAAGCACAGAACATCTCTGTTCTTTCTTACCTAGCAAACGTACATGAGTCTCCACTTATCTCTTACATGGGTCCTCTAGTAGCGTTCGCAGCGATTACTTCTAGCTACTTCGGTCACTTCCTAGGTGCTCACGAAGGTCTTGTTGGTCTAATCAAGTCTCGCTCTGGTTCTTCAGTAAGCACTATCGAAAAAGCATCTCTAGCGTTCATCGTTGTTACTACTTGGATTGTTGCGGTAGTTAACCCAAGTATCCTAGGTATGATTGAAACAATGGGTGCTCCAATGATTGCAGCTATCCTGTTCCTAATGCCTGTATTCGCGATGCAAAAAGTACCAGCAATGGCTAAGTACAAAACTTCAGCACCTGTGCAAATCTTTACAGCTTTATGTGGTCTAGCGGCTATTAGTTCTGTAATCTACGGCGCTCTTTAATCTCAAGCCCTTTTTATAAGATGGCATCCATCTTATATCGCGAGATTAGACAAAAAATATAATGATAATAAATGAGCCTCCCTACTCCCCTTGGGAGGCTCTCTTTTTGAGGTAATCGCTATGATTAGTGTATTTGATATCTATAAAATCGGTGTTGGTCCATCGAGCTCACACACAGTTGGACCAATGAAAGCGGGTAAAGAATTTATTGATGACCTACGTTCAATGGGAAAATTGCGCGACATCACTAAAATCACCGTGGACGTATATGGATCACTATCACTGACAGGGAAAGGTCACCACACAGATATCGCAATCATCATGGGTCTTGCTGGCAATACTCCTGAGCGTGTTGATATCGATTCTATTGCTGGCTTCATTGCTCGCGTAGAAGAAACTGAGCGCCTTCCTGTTGGCATGCACTGTCATACAGTATCGTTCCCACGCGATGGCGGTATGAACTTCCACACTAGCAACCTTTCTCTACACGAGAACGGCATGAGCATTCATGCATGGGTTGGTGACGAAGTTGCATACTCAAAAACGTACTACTCAATTGGTGGCGGTTTCATCGTTGACGAAGAGAACTTCGGCAAAGAAGAAGAAAACCCAATCAAAGCACCTTACGAATTCACAACAGCTGAAGAGCTGGTTAATCAGTGCAAAGAAAGCGGTCTTTCTATCAGTACACTGGTTATGAAAAACCAAGCAGCGTTCCACTCAGACGAAGAGTCTCGCACTTACTTCGCTAACATCTGGAAAACTATGCGTGAGTGTATGGATCGCGGTATGAATACTGAAGGTATCCTGCCTGGTCCACTACGTGTTCCTCGCCGTGCAGCAGCACTTCGCCAACAGCTAATGACTTCAGAAAAAACAACCAATGATCCAATGTCGGTTGTTGACTGGGTAAACATGTTTGCTTTCGCAGTAAACGAAGAAAATGCAGCTGGCGGCCGTGTAGTAACGGCACCAACAAACGGCGCATGTGGCATCATCCCTGCTGTATTGGCTTACTACGATAAGTTCATCCAAACAGTGACAGAGAAAGATTACATCCGTTACTTCGCAGCTTCTGGCGCGATCGGTGGTCTTTACAAGCGTAACGCTTCAATCTCTGGTGCTGAAGTTGGCTGTCAGGGTGAAGTTGGTGTGGCATGCTCTATGGCTGCTGCTGGTCTTGCTGAGCTTATGGGTGGTAGCCCTGAGCAAGTATGTATGGCTGCAGAAATCGGCATGGAGCACAACCTAGGTCTAACATGTGACCCAGTTGCTGGCCAAGTACAAGTACCATGTATCGAGCGTAACGGTATTGCTGCAGTTAAAGCAATCAACTCGACTCGTATGGCGCTTCGTCGCTCTTCTGCTCCTACTGTTTCTCTAGATAAAGTTATCGAAACAATGCTAGAAACAGGTAAAGACATGAACGCTAAATACCGTGAGACATCTCAAGGTGGTTTGGCTGTTAAGGTTGTTTGTTAATCATTCTGAATTAATAAACCGATAATAAAAAAGGAACGCCGCGGCGTTCCTTTTTTGTATCTGAAGCTTTTGGAGCTAAAGCTTGGTGACTGATTGATTCAACCGACCAAATTGTTTTGTTAAATCACTTGCGAAATAAGCAGGAAACAACCAAACAGCAGTGAGAACAACATCATTGCGCTGCCACCTTCTGCTCGGTATCGGTCATCAGCAACTTTCATGAAGCGCTGCTTGTGAACCATAACCAGAGGAACAAACACCGCTAGGAACACCAAGATGATGCCTGCGTAATTCAGCACTTGTAGGAACTTGTCTGCAGCAAGCAATGAACCCGCCAACGGCAAGATAAAGCTAATGCAGTACGTTACCGCTGTATTTTGGTTGAACATGTCTTTGTTCTGGTTGAACAACGCCATTGCTACGCCAAAGAAAGAGGTCAACAACGCCAAGCCCGTGAAGGTAGACAGAACGTTACCCACCCAAGGAGACTGAGCCTCAAACGCCGCCATCAAATCTGATACGTTCTCAAAGCTTCTGAATTGCTCTTCACTCAAGTTGCCCACTACCGCAAACAACCAACACAAGTAACACACTAATGGGATCAGAGAACCGATGATCACCATGTTACGCAGCTGTTTGTCTGTCGCTTCGTGGTTGTAAGAAACCAAGGTTGGAATCACCACCATAAAGCCAAAGCTCGTAAACAGGATGGCACTGGTTTTGATTAGGTCAACGTGGTCATGGCTGGTTACCTGCATCAAGTTTTCTTGAGTCATGCTCGGCGCTAAGAAGGCCATGGTTGCAAACAAACTAGCAAGCATCACGAAGAACAATGCTCGATTGAGCTTATCAATCACACCAGTACCACTTGCGACTACTGCGCCAGCAAGCAAGGTAAACACGGTTTGGCTGGTAGTCGCGGTAATTTCGACGCCAAAGTTAGACAGTAACTTACTCAGCAAGTCACCTGCGCCCAGAATGTAAGCCATTAATAGGCAAATCAACAACGCGTATAGCAAGCCGTTGGTAAGCAACTGACCTTGTTTACCCAAGGTTTTTCGGGCAATAGAGTTTAATCCTAGACCGCCACCCGCTTTGATGGTCGCTTCTAGAAGTAGTAATGCTGCGTAAGTCGTACCGAAGCAGATCAGTACCATAAGCAGTGTGCCGTAAAGCAATCCGAATTGAGCTAATACCATTGGGATCGCAAGCATACCAGCACCGAGAGCGGTACCAGCGATAATTAGGGAGCTACCCATCATTTTAATATTCATTGTTTTTAACTTATTTGTTTAGTTTTTATAGATGTGAGTCTTCGTTCATCGAGCGGATGACAAAGGAGTTCAGATAGAAATAAAGTTATAAAACGAATAACAATAGGAGCGATAAGCGGTAAAGAAGCGTGCAGAGACGTTGTCGAACAGGGCGTTCAAAGGGGAGCTTGTCTTAAAAGAGGTAAAACGAGAAGCGTGAGTAAGCATTAACTGATGTGGTGAACCTTCCGTAGGTTCAATAATCGGTGATGTAATCTTGAATTTCATGTATGTGTCCAATAAGTCACATTCCATAGTATTTGAAGCAGCGTATCCGTTGCTGCCCTACCTCTATCATAGAGGTCTTTTCATCTTATCGAATGAGCCTCGAAACACAACGCTATAACCACAATTTTTGCTATTAAATTGAACAAAACAACCATTTGGATATAAATTGACCACTAAGTCGTCTAAAACAATAGTCTTTATTGATAAAAGACAAGCGGACAAATACATCGAGCTAATTAACAACCTAGGCTTTTCTAATTATCAGCACAATCAAAACTCGATGCTGCACTTCAATTTTCCCAAAACAACAGTCTGTTTTAAGAACAGCGAGGAGCTTGAAGCGCGTTCCATTTCAACACCAGGTTCCGCACAAACTTGCTACATCACAGAAGCATAACCACAACCGGAGTGTGGTCACACAATTCGTTATACCCCATAGGTGGTAGGAATTCTTACTAGTACAGTATTTGCGTCATTATAATTAATAAAAACAAACACCTTATGCGCTCAACAATCACCTTTAAAATCCTAGTGGCCCTCGCCATCGTGTTCACCTTTTTGCTGGCAATATCGACCTATTTCCAATATTCGCAACAAAAGCAACTTGTAAACTCAGTGTTAAGTGAGCAGCTTCACGACAAAGCAAGTAACTACTTCGATAGCCTCAATATGATGATGCTCACCGGCACCATGGCACAAAAAGAGACCCTTCGTCAGAAAGCACTGGCTCAAGAAGGCATTGAAGACGTTCGTGTTTTACGCGCCGACGCTGTCAGCAAGTTATATGGCCCAGGTAATGACAACCAAACACCGGTTGACGATATTGATAAACGAGCGCTAGCGGGCGAAACCGTTATCGAACCTTTTTCTGCTGATTGGGGCAAAGGCTTGGTTATTGCTCTGCCAATGAAGTCGAGTGAAGATTACCGAGGAACCAATTGTGTCGCCTGTCATATGGCACCAGAAGGTGAAGTCTTGGGTGCGATTCGTCTCGAATATAACCTTAACCATGTTAACTCGCTGATTAACACTCAAACCATGGCTGCTATTGGCATTATGGCAGTGATCTCGTTTGCCGGATTTGTCCTTACGATGGGATTAATTCGTAAGATTATCGTGCGCCCGCTGCAACAGACTTCTCGCTTTATGACCCAAGTCAGCAACGATAAAAACCTATCCACTCGCCTGCCGGAACAAAGCAAGGATGAGATTGGCACGCTGGCTAACTCCATCAACTCGTTCATGGGAACCGTATCCGACAGCTTAGAAAAGGTACAAAACACCTCGCACAAACTGAATGCGTCTGCCAACCAACTGACTAGTGTCGCGCAAATTACCGAGCAAGCCGCCAGTGACCAGCAAAGCGAAACCGCCGAAGTGCAACATAATGTCGAAGGAATACAGGCACAGCAAGTCAATGTAGAACAAGCGACTTTAACGGCTTCAGAGCTTATTAATCACACCGCCGATGTGGCATGTAAGAGTGCCAACCAAGCACACGACGCAAGCAGTGAGATAAAAAACCTCGTTAGCAGCATAGAAGAAGTGAAACACAAAATACTGACACTCAATGAGCAAACCGGAGAGGTCTCTTCAATATTGAGTGTGATTCGTGGCATTGCTGACCAAACCAATCTTCTGGCCTTGAATGCAGCGATTGAAGCAGCTCGTGCGGGAGAACAAGGTCGTGGGTTTGCGGTAGTGGCAGATGAAGTTCGCCACCTTGCATCGCGAACCGCAGAAGCAACAGGCAGCATTGAGTCAATCATTCATCAATTCCAGCAAGGCAGTGAAGAGTCGCTAACTTCTGCCGATCGCGTTTGCGAACAAGCTCATCAAAGCTCAACCGATATCGACGCACTTTCAATTGAAATGAATGGTGTGGTCGAAGAGATGAAACAAGTCTTGGCTCACGCACAGAATATTCAGCAGCAAACACAATCCACCACACAAGCGACTCAAGATGTTCAACAAAAGGTTGAGACCATCACCTCTCACGCCAACAACACGTCGCAATCTGCGGCTGAAACTCGCAACATCAGCAATGACTTAGAAGAGCTGTCTGATCACCTTGAGTCACTGATTAATCAGTTTACTTTGTCGAGTACAAAGAAGAAGTCATAGATCGCCAACAAAAAAGCGCTCAACAATGAGTAATGCCGTTCACTTAA
>NZ_JBFRSD010000024.1:0-89988 GCF_041473395.1 Vibrio sp. 10N.222.55.C6 | reverse complement strand
GACCCGGTGGGTTTAACTCTTTATGCTGCTCAAATTTCTCCTTAAGCAGCATAGTTTTCATATTCTGTTTGATTGTGTAAAAGCGACCATATAATTCGTGCGTTCTTCGCGGCAAGTGCCACTATCGCTCGTTTCATTTCTCTTCGTTCTAGAGCGCCTCGACACCACTGACTTAACTTATCTTGCTTGTCGCCAAGGTTGGCAATCACGGTCCTTGCGCCGTGAACTAATAGTGTTCGCAAATATTTATCACCGTGTTTGGTTATTCGGACTAACTGGTATTCAGAAGCAGGATTTTTACCATTCGTTTTGTGTAACACTTTATTAATACCTCTTACTCAAAATAAAGGTAATCTTTATAATAAGTACTTCTAACTTATACACATTTAAGATATTTATGATTAAGCGTTTTGGTATTATTTTCGTTGTAGCATCAGTTACTGGTTGTGCTGGCTCTCCCACATATCAACAACCTGTACCTCAGAAGTTCAGCTATCCTCCTTTGGATCGTGAGGTAACGGTTTCTTTAGGGGAGAACTTGCTGCGTCAGGGGTTAAGTAGTGAAGTAAGAGCTATAGATGTATATAACGAGGTCTCGGTTTCATTGGCAACGTTAATGCCTAATAAATATATACAAACAGGTTATGTCGGAAACTCTAAAGACAGAGCCATTTTTGAACCCGTTGATGAAGATAGTGCGTTTTCGGGAGCTTTTTCTTCGGCAATGTTTGTTGTAAATGAAAAATCTGAACTAGCTTGCCTATACGACCCTAGTATGGGGTTGCTGTTAGAGGCAACTGATTGTAGTAGCCTCGACAATGTGAAGGTTCAAGGCCGCATTTACGATAAACAAATGTATGATTCAAGTGCATTTCAGCAAACTTTAATTTATACGGGGAAAATAGATAATCGTATTCGTTTTACCTATCGTGAATTTAGTGGAAACACAGCAAGAATGCCGTTCACCACTGACGTAGAGTACGATCTAAACGAAAGTCATTTTATTAGTTATCAAGGTGCAACGATTGAAGTGTTAGAAGCTAATAATCGCAGTATAACTTATAAAGTTAACAGTAATTTTAGGGATTACGATTAACGGAACTTTTCGAGTGATTCCTCAAGTGTGGCATTCCCAGTTAGTGTTTCCGCTAGATGTCTGCGTAAATCTACCTATAAGCAAAGAGGAATCATGACTAAAATCTATTTCGTATGTGGCTTTATTGGCTCAGGTAAAACTACTTACTCTAAAGCGCTTGCAGAAAAGCATGGCGCCTTTCGTTTCTCTATCGATGAGTGGATGATTCCTTTGTATGGCGAGCATATGGAGCGTGAGGTTTTTAATAGCCGACTGGCTACGTTACAAGGTTTATTCAAGGACTCTGCAATGCAGCTCTTTTCTTTGGGTGTTCCGGTGATTTTTGACTTGGGTTTTTGGCGTGAGTCCGACCGAGATTCTTTTATAAGCTGGGCATCAAACCTAGGCGTGGACAGCGAAATTCACTACCTTGATGTTCCGTTTGAGGCTTGTAAGGAGAGGGCATTTAACCGTAACTCGGAACTCAATGGCAAGTCTTATGAAGTGACACCTGAAATGTTAGATCTGTTTTGGTCTTGGTTTGAGGTTCCCACTTCAAATGAAAATGTTATTTGGGTTCAACAAGAAGCTCAAAAAGGTATGCAGTCAGGCGCGAAGGTGAGTGGCCTTTTTGCTATCTAGCTTATGTTCTAAGTCTCACGTTACATTGGGTTTATGAAAGTCTGAGTTGTCCATCGAATAGTCGTGTAACAAGGGCATTTCTCATGCCGTATTTTTGGTAATTAGTTCTTCCTGTCGATTATCGAATTTGTCCTAAACCCACTATTAAGGCAGGGAACCCCAATGAATAGAACGCTATGGTTCGCACTCATTTCGCTTTTGTTTTCAATGACAATGGTATTTTGTACATACAGTTATGGCATAGAGAGCCACGTTGAAGTAACCACACTCACTTTAGTATTGTCTGGCCCTCTGATTTTTACCTTTGCGCTTGTTGTCATTTTTTGTGGCGCACCAGTCATTAGCAAGTACAAGTTACTTGGAACCATCGCAATTTGTGTGCATGGATTTACAGCCTCACTGCATGTGCTGTGGAACGGTTTTATGTTTGTCGATGTGATTAATAAACAAGGCTTAGGTCCGGGACAAGGTTATTCTGGCTTGATACTTTGGGTTGGTAGTATCAAGGCGATGCTACTTGGTTTGGTTGTGGGAGTATGCCTGCATTACTTACTACGATTATTTAGAAAGGCTGCAGTAAGATAACTGTTGGCTAGTTAGTGGATTGTTCGTTGTCTATAGGAGTTGCCACTGTGTTTTATAGTAAGGAATCCAACAAGGGATTGCTGCTCATCCTTGTTGCGATAAGTGCTTTCATTGTCGTTACCTCGGATAATAACCCCGGGACATTAGTCGCTCACGCCATCAATGGTTTAATTGCTTTGCTCTTTTTTTCCATGACCATTGAGGTCAAAGACAATGTACTAAGTTGGTATTTCGGCTTTGGCTTTTTGCGTAAGAATGTAGAAGTGTCAGACATTACCGAGACATCGTTCTATCAAAGCAAGTGGTATCAAGGTATTGGCATCCGAATGCTGAGCGATGGCTGGTTGTATAATGCATCGATAGGTTCAGCGTTGAAGTTAAGCTTAAGTAATGGAAAGCATGTTTACATTGGTTGTAAGGATACGGACGGTTTAAAGCTGGCCTTGAAACCGCTAACGAACAGATAAACGAAAAATGATTTATTAGGCTTGGCACTTTTCGTTTAAAGTTGGGCTAATGTTTAAGGTTCTATGCTTTAAGTGAGCTGGACTTTAATATCACAACAAATGAATCGGAGGTTGAATGGACAGAGCAATCAAAACACATTTCGACGAGTATCCCGATGATGTTCGAGCTCGGCTTGAAGAGTTGCGTGCATTAATTTTTGAGCTTTGCTCTGATTTGGATTTAGGTGAAGTCGAAGAGTCTCTGAAATGGGGCGAGCCGAGTTACAGCGTTAAGACGGGCAGTCCAATTCGAATCGATTGGAAATTAAAATCGCCAAACAACTATTACTTGTTCTTTAACTGCCAAACGAAGCTAATCGACACATTCAGAGAATTGCACGATGGCACATTGGTATTTCAAGGTAATCGTGCAATCGTCTTGAAACTGACTGAACCACTTCCCAAGGCACCAATCAAGCAGTGCTTGGAGTTAGCCTTAACTTATCAGCAACGAAAACATCTCCCACTTCTTGGCGCGTAGTTCTTATATGTTGTCATTATATTTCTTAAACAGGTTTTCTGTGTTCTAGCTATCACTCTTTAAAGTGCTAAGACTGTACCCTCTTGATTAGTATCAAGAGGCTAGGGAATCTCTATAACCAACGCTGATTGTATTGCTTACCGTTTAAAAAGGTGTTCTAGTCACCTTGTATTTCAAACTTAAAAGGAAGTTGTATGAATTTAGATAAAGCCAAAAAACGTATCGCAAAGCAGGTTAAAAAAGGCGACCACGGATACCCAAAAATCACGTTAGCGTATTACGGGACGACCAAAGATCTCGCAACGGAAGTCGCGGTTCAATTTATGCTGGGTGAGGGCGATGGTGTTCAAGAAGAGCGTTTTTCTTGTGAAACCGAAATCCGAGATAATGAGTTAGTTCAAACGACGTTACTCAAGATAATCGAGCGAGCAAATGTTAACTCAGTGATTGAAGTTGAAGGCGTGGCTGTTCTTTAGTTTGCTTTAGCCTGGAAACGAAGCCAACACGAGAACTCAGGTGTATAATCCACATTTTTATCAAATTGGGCAGGACACATGGCGATCTCGTTTGAAACTCAAAGACTAAAAGTAGAAGAAGTCGCAGGTGAACTTACTGTTCCTGAACGTTCGGCTCTGCTTGAGCGAGTACCTGGCATTCTAATCCCGTCAGTCGTTGAAAACCTTCCACCATACTTTCATGGTATTGTGTCAGGTGAGCTGGCTGAAATTTGGCTCGACCGAATGTTGTCGGAGAGCCGCTTACTTCAAGTGAAATCCAACGATAATCAATTAATTGGTTTTCTGTTCGCTTATGTAGAAGACGAAAGTGATGCTCATATTGGCTACTTGCTTGCAGAAGAGTTCTGGGGCAAGGGTTTAGCGAGTGAGTTACTGAAGAGTTTCATCACAGAAGTCGCAAAAACGGAGTCATGGTCCACACTGATTGGCGGTGTCGATCGTTCAAACATAGCCTCTGCCAACTTACTTAAAAAGCTAGGTTTTGTTGAGCAAGCCTCTGACGAAAGTGCTGTGGTTTTCTATGAATATAAGCTTTCTCGTCTTAACTCTTAATTCTTAACTCTGAGCTCTCAGCTCTTAATTTCTAATCCCTAACTCAAGCCACATCTGCGTTATACATTCATTGCCAATGTTTACGTCAATTGATAGGGAAGAAACCTTATTACACCATTCAACTGAGAACCGAGAGCAGCGAGTCTAGTTAACGTGGGCTAATTCGGCACTATGTGTTTCATTAGCGACTTTCCAATCGCCCCCTAAGGCTTTATAGAAAACAGGCTTTGTATCCACATTAGACCATACTGTTTTAGCGACCTCTACCATCTACCATTACGATGATGGTTTTAGAGATGATGCTCAGATCAGCGGCAATCCAAGACTTAACAGAACATAGGCTTAGTGCGTAACTGTGGTCAAAACCTACTTTACGACGTACATCATCAATACAGGTGTCGTAACCTTGATTCACTTGTGCGAGCCCTGTAATACCAGGCATCACACCGTATGTGCGGTCGGCAAAGTAAGGTATTTCGTTCTCTAGTTTGGTGTAAAAAGTAGGGCGTTCAGGACGTGGGCCAATTAGAGACATTTCACCTTTCAATACATTGATCAGTTGTGGCAGCTCATCAAGACGTGTCTTTCTTAAAAAGCGGCCAACGGGTGTGATTCGTGGGTCATTCGCGGTAGCCCAAACTGCACCAGAGCGAGTTTCTGCATCTTCGTACATGCTACGGAACTTCATGATCTCAAAGATTGCCATTTTCTCCGGTGTCGATTTACCAACACGCAGTTGACGGTAGAAAATAGGACCACGAGACGTAAGTGCAATCGCCATCGCAATCAACGGAAATACGGGCGCTAGCAAAATCAAAGCAATCAGTGAGCTTACAAAATCGAAAGTACGTTTAGCACGTGAGATTTTGTATTGGTATAGGTTTTGGGTAGATAGCTGTTCGATGTTCATCATAATAAGTCCTTAATGATTTGCTCGTGTCCAAGGTGAGTTTTCTAGTCCGATTAGGTAACGAATGCCACCAATGAAGTTGGCGTAGTGTCCAACTATCAAATAAGAGATTAATGAAATAGGTTTGTTTACTAGACGCTTTGGCAAGATGCAGCCAAGGACGCCAATGGTATAAACGGCAACTTGAGCCCATAACAGCGCTTCAAATACCAAGTAGTTGCTAAGTAAGATTGAGCACACTAAGCACACAATCATTAAATATGGAGTGAGTAGGCGAAGCCCTTTTCCTGAAAAGAACGCAAACGCGATGCCTTTAAACTTCGGGCTGAACAAGGCAAATAATCGAATCGCTTGTTGCATGTTGCCCGCTGAAATACGAAGTCTTCTTTTGAAGTCTGTTTCTAGGTTCGATTCTTCTAGCTCTAATGCAACCATTTGGGTTTCGTATTCGGCGATGTAACCTTGTTTAACGATTTGCATCGGTAAGATGAAATCATCATTAATAGTGTTGAGTGGAAGCAGTTCAAACAGGTGTGTTCTAAACAAGTAGAAAGCGCCATGAGAACCCAAGCTAGAACCTAACGAAGCCTCAGACTCTTTAACCGCGGTTTGGTACTGCCAATACGTGTTTTCGCCTTCATTGCCTGTTGGACAAAGTTGATACGTTGCGTTTACCACTCCAACCTTGTCACTTTCAAAATGAGCGGCAGCTATAAGCAAAGCATCCAATGAAATAAGGGCAGAAACATCACTCATCGCCGTGATATCACTGGTTATACGTGTCACTTCTTCATTAACAACCGCGACTTTACCTCGGTTTACTTGATGGTCATGTATCTCAAAATAGACATCACTGCACATCGCTTCTTGTATGGTCATTTGTGCAATGGCGACTGTGTTATCAGTGCAACCATCGCAAGCGATAATGACTTCCAACTTCTTTTTTGGGTAATCGAGTGAAGCAAGGTTACGAATCTTGTCTGCGATCCACTGTTCTTCGTTAAATGCAGGAACAAGAACGGTGATGGTCGGCAACGTGCAATCTTGCTGCTCCTCTTTGTAGCAACGATGACTCTCTTCAACTTTGCGTGCGGGGTGGCTTTTCGCATACCAACGCAGTAACAAAGGGTAGGCTGCGTGATGATAGACAATCAACGCACCTGAAAACAAACAAAGTCCCGCAAGCAACCAATCAATCATGCGTAAGCTCCTTCTGATATATCGTTGTAAGACGAAACCATTTTGATGATGTCGAAGTTTTCGAGTACGTAACGACGAGGTGACAAAAAACGTTCATTTTGCTTTTCTAATAGCGCACTAGCTAACCCCACAATGCTGCCGCTTTTGACGAGGGCGCCGCTGACTGGACATAAGGTTTCATCGACGGCACCAACGTCCATTGCGACGGTTGGAATATTGCATGCTTGAGCTTCAAGTGTAGAAAGCGGTAGCCCTTCGTGGCGTGAAGGTAGGCAGAACGTATCCAACGCTCCGTAAAACGTGGTCATGTCTTCAACTAAGCCAAGAAAGATGACTCGGTCACTCAGATTCAAGCGGCTAGTCAGTTGCTCTAGTTGATTGCGTTTAGTACCGCCGCCAGCCAATGCGACAACCATGTTTGCAGGTAAAAGAGTCAGTGCTTTAATAAGTTGGTCTTGGCCTTTGACATGTTCTAGTCGACCTGCACAACCGATGATGTGTTTGTCTGTCGGCAGGTTTAGTTTTGCTCTCGCGTGTTCTTTCGACATTGGCTTAAACTTCTCACAATCAACGCCATTTTTGATGGTAATGATGTTCTCATAAGAAAAAGCAGTGCGTAGTTGGTTATAAACACGTGTCGCGTCGGCAACTAACGTTGGTTGAGCAGCTTTTAAAGCAAGCGCTTGTAATCGACGACGTTTGTTGTTGTTCAGATGCCAAGCGTCATGTTCGGTATGGATTCGAGTTGGAACCCCGGTTACGCGAGCGGCATAACCAGCGTATAACAGTGGGCCAATATGATGGGTATGAACCACATCAGGGCGAATCGCGTTGAAGGCTTTAATTAGCTTAATAATGATATTGAATTGTACGCCTGGTGCTTTATCCAAAAAGACGATTTGCTTTTTGTATGGCTCTAGCTTCGGCCAGTTGTTTATAGACTCTTGTTTAGTACCCTCTAAACTGACAATCAACACTTGGTCTGTTGGTTTAGCAAGGCGGAGCAAATCCAGAGTTAGGGTTTCTAATCCACCCGGTGCAAGGTGCTGAACAACGTGTATGATCTTTTTGCCATGCTTCGTTAAATGCGTATTCATAGTTTGGACCCTGCCTTTATAATTGTTGTTTCGCCTTTCTGACGTTTCTCTTGAAGTAACTTCTTTAAAACGTTTAACTACACAAGGAGATTGCAGGAGTTGTGCCAATTAAATAACCGTTATTTTTCAGTTGTTTAGATTATTTAATTCTAGGGCAGTTTTCATTTCTCAAAATGGGAATCAAAACAAAATACAATTGAATGGCAGTTTGAATCATAGGGCTTGGGTAAATCGAAAGTAGCATTAGAACTTGGGGCTCTAAATAAACAAAACGCCAACCGAGTGTTGGCGTTTTGCTCTAGGATGCACGAAACTAGAAAGCTAGAAAGCTAGAAAGCTAGAAAGCTAGAAAGCTAGGAAGCACGAAGCTAGGAAATTAGAAAGCTGTGAATCTAGCAAGTCAAAAATGGCTTTGAGGCTGACTAGCTCATTTTAGGGATCACCGTTATCACAGGGACACCCAAGATATCTTCGATTTCGTCTTTGCGTTTGATTGAAGAATCAAACAGTTCAAACAATACCGCTAAACCAATACCCAAACCGATACCTGCAACGAATCCAGCCAGAATAAAAACAAAAGTCGGCATGTTAGATTTGACACTCGGTGTGAAAGGCAAATCGATAATCTTCACACGTTTGTTTTGCTCGAATACACCAAGCGAACCCGTTAGTTGAGCCATTTCATAACGCTCTGTCAGTTCATCATATAGTTGACGTTTGATTTCAACTTGACGTTTAAGGCGGTACATCTCTTTTGCATTTTCGCCGAAGTTATTGGCCTTGTGTTCTAATTCGAAAATCATAGTTCGAAGGCTTTTGGTCTCTTCAGTTAAAGACTCAAAGCGAGCACGAACCAGCTGTAGGCTGTGTAATTGAGTGACCAGAAGAGGTTGGGTATCAGAAAGTTTGTTCAGTGTCGTACTACTTGCGATGTCCCAAAGCTGGTCGCTGTTCATCGTTGGCTGGGTTACCTCGAGCAAACTCTTACGTTCATTCTCTAGTCTGTCTAGCTCACGCACTTTAGCTTGCACAGCACTGTGCTTGTCCGTGTATTTAGCTTGTAACAAGGTAAGGTCGCTACGAATGTCGATGATCTGGTCTTCTAATTTACCGATCACAGGGTTGGTTCTTGAAAGTTGTTGGTCGATTGACCCTAAACTTTTTTCGACACCCGATAACTCGGCCTCTTTTTCTGCCAATGTTTGTTTGAGTGAAGCTAAGCGATTCAAACTTTGGCTCTGTACCTCAGGCGTCGAATGAACATTCTCATTCATGTATGCAGCTAGCGCTTCTTCTGCTTCTGCAAGCTCTGCGCTACGTTTGTCGATATGGATTTTCAAGAAGTTACTTGAATCTTCAATCGATGAACGTTCCGGTGCAAGTAACTGTTCAATGAAATGTTCACTTACCGAGCGCAGCGTCGCTTCCATTCCTTTTGGTGTGTTCGACGTTAGACTTATCTTTAGAAAATCTTTTCCAAGCTGAGTCACCGTTAGACGTTGAGACAGGTCAGTAATGATCTCTTGTTTCTCAATTTCAGGCATATCTGGCGTGGTTAATTGCAGTTCATCAGCGACCGAGTAAAGCACATGTCGACTGTGAAGCAGTGTTCTCAATGCGTTAAGTCGATCTTTGAGCATCGTCGAAACGGCAATGTCTTCCAAGAATGGATTCATCTTGGCCGTTTCTTGAATCAACATACTGGTATGCGCGTCATATTTAGTTGGAGCCAACTTGCTCACACCAAAGCCTACAAAGGGCAAAATAAGCATTGGCAGAACGATAACGTAGCGTTGGCGCCACATCGCATTGATGATGACTAATAACCGCAATTTCAGATTATTCATAATAGCTCCAACATCCAATGTACGAAGTTACCACGGTTCTGCCAGCTCTCTTGTTCGACGACAGAGATAGGTGAGTTGCTTAGCTCGCGTGCATGATCAAGCGCCCAAATCATTTGGTTGGCACTGCCAACCGTGGTTACGTGCCCTTGATATGGAACCAAAGCAGGGAACGGTGTTGTGACAATGGGTGTGCCCGCCGCAAGGTATTCCATTAGTTTGAGTGGGCTACACGCTCGGATCTGCTCGTTATCAACAAACGGCAACAAGCTCACATCCCAGTGTTGAGAATAGCTTGGTAGCGTGTGGTGTGGACGAGGACCAAGGTAATGTACGTTACTCAACTTAGGCAGCATGAGCGTATCAAGCTCGTTTGGACCTATGAAAACAAAGTCCCATTCCGGCATCG
The DNA here is from genome assembly GCF_041473395.1 of Vibrio sp. 10N.222.55.C6. Taxonomy (NCBI): domain Bacteria; kingdom Pseudomonadati; phylum Pseudomonadota; class Gammaproteobacteria; order Vibrionales; family Vibrionaceae; genus Vibrio; species Vibrio sp. 10N.222.55.C6. The sequence goes on along the minus strand of NZ_JBFRSD010000024.1, from coordinate 80,169 downwards.
CATTCGCAACATGATCAATCATTTCATAATCAAGCCACTTAGAAAGGCTGCCATAAAAACCAGCAATAGGGCGGTGGTTGCTTGGTAAATCTTTTGCTCTTGGTGCGGGTGTTGAAAATAGGTCTACGTCGACACCATGTGGTAGCAAGTGCGCTTTATGCTTTGGAAATTTATCCATCAATTTTTTGCTAGCCGCGAATATAAGCGTTGATTTTTCGATTAGCTCTGATTCGTGCTGTGCAACGGTGTCATGATCAACACCAGCCAGCGCGCTAAAATCATCACCGCAGTAATAGACCACAGATGACTCGCCTAAGTGTCCGCACAAATCAACAGCGGTCGGAAGAGAAGTCCATAGGATAGGCGCGTTAAGATTAAGCTCTGCAATAACCGGTTTTAGTTGGTGCAACATCATTTGCTGAGCCAACTTTCTAGAAAATTTAGAAGCAGGCGCAGGGATTGTCTTTAAGTTAACGATAGTAATGTTGTCGTGTCCCTCAGAGTCGAGCATGTTTTGAGTTACGGCCTTGGTTTTACCAAACAACTTGTTGAACGCTCGGCTAACATCTTTGGCGGACAGCTTCGGTTGTCTTAAGCCAATTGAGTTGACCCATAAGACTTTGTGCTGCTTAGCAAGGTGACGAACTAAATGTTGAGTCGATGAAGGTAGGCCACCAAAGTCTTCACCAAATACGATTAAATCACGCATGGTCACCTCCATGAGTCTCTAACGAATCGAACATATCGGATTCTGTCACTTCAACGGGTTTGATGTGACCGACAACTCGAGCTGGGTTGCCACCTGCGATTGCGAAGGCAGGAATATTCTTTGTTACTACGCTGCCTGCGGCTATTACGGCACCTTCGCCGATGGTTACGCCACCTTTGACCGTCACATTCGTGCCCAACCAAACATCGGGTTCAAGAATGATGTCACCGATTTGCTGAGGGTCGTCACCTTCACCTAGCGCTCGGCGTTTTGCATCAAGCGGGTGTCCAGAGTATCCAAATAGAAAAGCGCCGCCTGCGATTCGTACGTTGTCAGAGATAACGACTTTACCGCCAACAGCGATAGTCGACTGCCAACCAATGTCGACGTTGTTGCCAATCGACAATAGTGGGTGTTCCAAGCCTTCAAGTGGCTGAGTACAACCAGAGAATGTCGTGTGGCCAGAGATACGGCAGTTGTCGCCAATCGTAATTTGCACCGGACCGCTGACGAAAGGCAGTCCACCATACAAATACAGGCGTTTGCCACATTGAGCCACACGACCTTTGAAAGCCGGAGTCCAGTAGAAGAATCGCGTAAAGCCAGAAACCAGATTCACCACTAGCTTGTGCGCTTGATATAGACAGCGATTAAATAGTTTAGGGGTAGGTAGCTCTGCGCTTCTGATGTTTTTCAAAATGAAAAACACATTTCTAATTCGAGAATTAGGATGAAACTTAAGCCAATGTTTGAATTGATGTATAGATACTGACGTCATAATGAAAATCCTCTTTTTTGTTATATAGAAGTACTTTCATATATTGTGCCATCTAATAAATATAATATTTTCAATAGGTTAAAATGTGTCTTTTAGGTTTTCTCATTTTGACAGGCAGTTTGAGATACATTTGAGACGCAAACTGTGAGTGCTGCGAGGATATAAATCGGCCAGTTGAAGCCTTGAGTCAAAAATGTACCCGACACGATTGTTCCAATCAGACCTGCATAGATCGCATAGGCGACCGCATTGAGTTCGGGGGCGATTTCTGTGGCCGAGTTTTTTAACCTCGTTAGCGTAGAGCGAGAGGTTTTGATCAAAGCAACGATAAGGCAGACAAAAATGATCAGACCAATAAAGCCTGTTTCTGCCAACACACCAAACCAGGTACTGTGAACGGCGTGATTCAGTCCGTCCCAATGCGAACTGTAAAAGAAGTAGTTCGAGAAGAAGTTGTTCAACCCTACGCCGGTCAGTGGATTCTCAACTGCCATCTTTATTGCTGCTTCCCAAGCATAGATTCGACCCATTGCAGATTCATCGATACCTTGTTCAGCGGCACCACCAGAAGATCTGTCTGAGATACCAGCAACTAAATAGAGCACCACGGCCGCGACAGTTCCCACTGAGATTAAGAGAACTTTAGAGCGCACTAGCTTCCACGCAAAAATACCAATCACCGCAATACAACCCAGTAATCCGCCACGGCTTTGAGTGGCAATAATGGCGGCGAGCAGTAACAGACAAACTAAGGCACTGATTAAACGTTTGGATCGTGAGATGCCAGTCGTGGTGGCTTGGCTTATTGTAAAGGCGAGTGGGAACATCAGTACCAGTGCTAGGTCGTTCGGGTCACCTAACATAGAGCCAAAATCGCGGCCAATAGTCACGCGTGAGCCCTCGACAAGCCCAATACCATTTACTGAGTTGTACACGGCAATAGAGCTGACTAAAGCGCCAGCGTAGATAATCGTCATCGCGGTTTTTGCGAGATTTTCCGTGGTGTTTACTAGCCAAGTAATCGCAAGCGTCATCACTATAATTTTCCAATAAACGCCCTTGAATTCTGCTAGTGCTATTGGCCTGTTGGACGCGAAGATAATACCAATGAAAACCAATACCCAAAATATGGCGAGCCAATTTAAACAAGGGTGCCAGAAGATTTTAAGTTCTTTACTGATTAATGCATGCCATAGAAGAGCCGACAGAGCGCCTAATGAAAGCATCAGCGGTATTTTTAGAGAATAGAGCTGAGGTATAGCTTCGTGAATTCGGAAAAATGAAAAGACAACGAACAGTAAAACTAACCAGAATGTTTTGTTTAACACGAATAACCCGGCCAATGGCACAAGAGCGAGCGCCACAATGACAGCAGGGTGAGGCACAAAGTACCAAACAACACCAAGCCCAACACACAAGGTGCTGATCGTGATGATGACTGGCAATCTATTGGCTTCAGGGTTGACCATTGTGACCTCTATTGGCAAATAAACTCTTTAGGACTCGGCTCGTAATCTTTTTAAGACGTAGTTACGCCTGATGTTAAAGATTGCAAAGTGAGTGCCAGTTATGCATTTTGTTTAACTTACTGATTTAATGTTGGATTATTAAGTGAGGGCGTAGCCTTGAGGTGAGTTTTGTCATTTTGAGAATCAGTATAAAACTGTCTAAAGTACTTAAATCATCAAGCCAAAATGAACAGTTAACTACAAAGACGAGTATTAACGGTCGAGTTGATAGATTTCCAACAACTGTGGGACAACGGCTTGTGGTGAGTATTGGTTTTTCACGGTTTCTATCGCGTGACTCTTGAGAGAGTCACGTTGTTCGCTCGTCAATGACATCCACAAAGATAAAAACTGTTCTAGCTCAGCTTCTGAATTTGCAAGGTAGCCGTTAACTTGATGCTCGATGAGTTGAGGCAAGTTACCAACTGAGGTGGCGAGAACGGGAATGCCACGAATCATGGCTTCTAATGCCGCCATAGGTAAGCCTTCAAAGCGAGAAGGGATGATTAACAGATCGATTTGGCTCCAGACGTCATCCATATTGGTTTGATGCCCATGAAAGGTCACATTATCAGGCTGCGATTTAACTAAGACGTCCATTTCTGGTCCGTCACCAAAAAGCTCAAACCAAACATCAGGAAACTGTTTGGCTAATGCAACAAATCGATCAGGCGCTTTTTCACGGCTTAATCGCCCCACAAAACCAACATGGAATGGGCTTGATGAACGGGAGTTTGTTAACCCTGTTGGGACTTTAACAAAGTTATTCAATTGATGGGTTTGACTCGGCACTTTCGCTTTAATCTTTTCACTGACCACGAGCGACTGATCAGAAAGAAAACTGCTGTAACGGTCGAGCCAATCATAAAGCCATACTTTGCCTGTTGGGGTTTCACCTGCGTGATAAGTGGTGATTTGCTTTGTGTTGTTGAAACGAGGCGGAAGCTTGATTAACTTGCTGACCAAACTGGCTTTGTAACCATGAGCATGGATAAGCCTTGGTTGATAATGTTGAACTGCACGTTTCAGCTGTGTCGCGCTATTGCCATTTGAATCTACAGAACATGAGGCTAAATCGGAGAGGTAACTAAAAGGGATGTTCAGCGCATTCAACTTTTCAACGATGATCGCTTCAGGATTAAACTTAGTCAAAAGAACGATACGAACAGCCTCTGAATACTGAGCGCTTTCCGATATCAGGCCTTGTGCTAATTCTAAAACATGCGTTTCTATGCCTCCAAAAGTTTGGCTGTCGATCAACAGCCAAATCTCATGAAGGTTTATGTCGAGTACACCTTGGTTAGGCTTGATTGTACTCATCTTCCGATTCCCAAGCCTGTTTCTTACGATAAACAGTAGAAGGGCTAAGTTCTAACAGCACAGCAGCGTTTAACACATTCCCATCGCAATGATTGATGGCATGTTGAATGGCTTCACGTTCTATTTGCCACATTGGACGAATAGCACCTTCGCTTGTGGTAAATGCAGGCGTCATCGGCTCATTGTGAGCTTGAGCAACTGACGATTGTTCCAACTCTTCCGGAGTAATCGGTGGCAACTTAGCTTCTGGTGCTTCAACAACTGCAGGTTGAGGCGCAGTTACTCGAATTGGTGTCACTGATTTAGATGATGGAGCGGCATCTACTTTATTAATCGGTGGCGGTAACATGTCTTTAGTCACGCTCGTTTCATTGTTCAACACCACTATGTTACGGATGATGTTTTGCAACTGACGCACATTGCCTGGCCACGCATAACGTTTAAGTAGATTCTGCGTTTCTTTGTCTATTGATTTAAACTTCTTCTTGTCTTGCTTCGCGTACAGCTTCAAGAAATGATTGCAAAGAGTGACAATGTCACTCCCTCGCTCGCGAAGCGGTGGCATCTCGATAGGCACAACGTGAACACGATAGTAAAGGTCTTCTCTAAAACGTCCTTCTTCTACTTCAACCAGTGGATCGCGGTTGGTCGCACAGATAATTCTGACATCCACTTTAATCTCGCGGTTGCCACCGAGTGGAGTAAACGTACCAGTTTGCAAAAATCTGAGGAGCTTCTTCTGCATCTCCAGTTCCATTTCACAAAGCTCATCGAGAAATAGGGTACCGCCATGCGCTTGCATTGCTGCACCTTTCCGGTCGGTTGTCGCACCGGTAAACGCACCTTTAACGTGACCGAAGATTTCACTCTCCATTAGGTCTCGAGGGATAGCGCCGCAGTTAATGGCCACGAAGGGTTTACCATTACGCTGACTCTCTTGGTGAATCGCTTCCGCACACACTTCTTTACCTGTACCACTTTCGCCGTTAATAAACACGCTGGCAGTGGTTGGTGCTACCGAATCAATGATCTTGTAAACCGCCTGCATGGGTAGGCAAGAGCCAATGAAATTATGAAAACGATCACGATCGAATTTGCTTTGCATGTTATCGACGAGGTTTTCGAGTTTCGCTCTTTTTAGATGCAAGCTAACAGAGGTCTTGAGTCGATCGGCTTGAATGGGTTTCTCTAAGAAGTCTTCTGCACCGCGTTGGATAAGGTCTACCGCGATGTTTACTGAACCATGCGCTGTCGCGATGATGACAGCGGCCGGTATTTCGTTAGCAGTAATCCAATCTAAGACTTCTTCGCCTGGCATGTCAGGAAGCTTAAGGTCGAGAATCACAAGCTGTGGAGAGTGCCTTTCAATGAAGGTCTTAGCTTCCGCGCCGGTTTCGACGTGGAAAATATCATAGGGCTCGTCTTTTACGTACTGCTTGTAGAGTACGGCGAGTGAGGTGGAGTCTTCAACTAACAATACTTTAGGGCGCATTGTGTATTCCTTTTGAAACTTTATCCTAACCAATCAATAACATAGTGATATGCAACCATCAATACGAGTCTTGTGTATTTGTTATCTACCACATGCAATCTTTTAAGAAGCGGCCTGTATAACTTCTCGCATTGCTGTTCATGATGGAGCCCATCTTATGGCGACTATATTAATAACGACTGTTTTGAGTTTTTAATCTGATACCGATAATGAACATGCAAAGCTAGCTGAAGCCTGCCTCTTTCCTTTCAAGCAAGGCTTTTATTGAACGCTCTGCGAGCTCTAGTAATTCATCAACTTGTCGAAATGCCGCATCATGACTCTGTTCTAAACATAGCTTTTCTAAAGCTCGAGCTAATTCACCCAAAGGGCGATTACCTAACGAAAGCGCTGTGCTGCCGAGAGTGTGGACCTCGAACTCAAGTGTTTGAGCGTCTTTCTGCGTGACTGCCTCTTTTATAGCGACCAAGCGTGTTTGTGATTCTTCGACATAATGGTCGATCAAGATAGGGATAATGTCCGCACTTGTATCGCGAATCATTTGCTCCAGAACGCTTTCATCGACAAGCTTGCTCACTTGTTGTGAGTTTAGATTTGTAGCTGCGTCTGACGCTAAAGTAGAATTCATCAAACTAAGTCCTTTTATTGAGCTTAATATCTGTTAATACTATTAAGTTTTAGTCATTTTCTAGAATAATTTCAACTGGTTGCCGTACAAATAGAGCATTTAATTGGCATCTCACTCATCTTGCTATTGGGTTTGTGACAAACCTAACGGACTGATTTTATTTTGTTTTCTCTTATGAAATATAAACTTAGGTGCCTATAAAGCCTAAGGTGCGGGTAGATCTCAGAAGAAAACGAGCCCGATACAAATAAAAAAGACCACTGCAGTGAAATAACAACAGTGGTCTTAGAGCGGTTTATGTAGTTTAGGCTAATCTAAATAGCAATAACTCAAATAACGATAACCCAAACAATGATAATTTAAACAGCCGTGCTTTAAATCACGAAAAGTAGGACTACGAAGCTTTATCAATTTTTGGCTTTGGGTCGGCTTCTACTTCTTCCTCGCTACTTTCTGAGAAGATATCAGCAACAGCGCTTCTCTCGAGTTCACCTTTTAGATTACCGTCTTCATCAACAACTGGAAGAGAGTAGTCACAAGACATAGTGTCCGGTAGCACTTCTTCAATCACCGCATCTGGTAAGATGGCAGGGACTTCTTCGTATATCTCATCACTAAAATCATGTACCGATGAATCTTCAACGGCGTCTTGTAGACTTTCTTGTGTGACTAGGCCTTGATAGCCGTCATCTGTTACGTGATAAGCGTAATCGTTTTTAAGCATCTTCATTTGTGCCAAAGCACCTTCAATTGTTTCTGATGTGATTCGATACAGAGGAGGCTGCATAACGGTTTCAACGGTCAGTGCACGAGCACGGTTTACGTCTTTCACGAACGCTTCCACGTAATCATCGGCTGGATTTAGCAGAATCTCATGTGGTGTGCCTTGTTGTACTAACTCGCCGTCTTTCAAAATTGCGATTCTATCGCCTAGGCGGAGTGCTTCGTCCAGATCATGTGTGATGAAAACAATCGTCTTATGAAGCTTCTCTTGAAGTTCAATAAGCTGGTCTTGCATTTCACTTCGAATCAAAGGGTCGAGTGCCGAAAAGGCTTCATCCATTAACAAGATTTCAGCGTTAGTACACAGAGCGCGCGAAAGCCCAACACGTTGTTGCTGACCACCTGAAAGTTGCGCTGGGTATTGCTTGCCGTAACCTTTTAAGCCCACCGTTTCTAACCATTCGTTGGCTTTCGCTAAACGGTCTTCTTTTTTGATGCCTTGTACTTCCAACCCGTACGCAACGTTTTCAACCACAGTGCGATGAGGCATTAAGCCAAAGCGTTGGAATACCATCGACATTTTATGACGACGGAACTCTTCTAGCTGTTTAGTGTTGAGGCTCATCACATCAATGCCTTCAACCATGATTTTACCTTGAGTCGGGTCAATCAAACGGTTGAAGTGGCGGATCAGCGTCGATTTACCCGAGCCAGAAAGCCCCATGATAACGAAGATTTCACCACGGTTAATCTCAAGGTTGATCTCTTTCAAACCAACGGTATGACCCGTATCCGCAAGAATCTGATCTTTGTGTTCGCCGTTTTGAACTCGATTCATAACAGACATTGGTTTCGGTCCAAACACCTTGTACAGACCACTAATTTCAATCAATGGTTTAGTCATGCTTGAATCCTCCTAAATGCGCATTAGTTCTTCTTGCGTACGCTTGTGAAGCGCGGTCAAAAAGGATTGCGAGGGCAACGATGGCGAAACCATTCATCAAGCCTAATGTGAAGTACTGGTTAGTAATCGATTTGAGAACCGGTTGTCCTAGGCCTTTCACACCAATCATGGATGCGATAACAACCATAGACAGTGCCATCATGATGGTTTGGTTAATACCCGCCATGATCGTTGGCATTGCTAGAGGAAGTTGAACACCCCATAAGCGTTGCTTTTTGCTCGCACCGAAAGCGGTAGCGGCTTCAAGGACTTCTTTATCAACTAAGCGTATGCCTAGGTTAGTTAGACGAATTACAGGTGGAATCGCGTAGATAACCACGGCGATTAGCCCTGGAATCTTACCGATGCCCAGTAGCATTACCACTGGAATCAAATAAACGAACGCAGGCATGGTTTGCATGATATCGAGCATCGGCGTAACAATTGACTGAGCTCGATTTGAACGAGCCATCGCAATACCAATCGGAATGCCCAAGAATATTGAAACCAAGGTACATACAGTGATGATACTGAGCGTCCGCATGGTGTCTTCCCACATTCCAAAGTAACCAATGAGAAGTAGAGAAGCAACACAGCCTAGAGCCAGTTTCCAAGAACGGCTTGCTGCGTAGACAAGGCTGGTACACACAGCCAGGACTATAATCCAAGGTGTTGAGATAAGGAGTTTTTCAAACCAAACGAGGAATGAAAGAAGAGGGTCAAAGAGAGATTCAATCATTTCGCCGTATTCACGGGAAAATTCACGGTATGCGCCATCTAGCGTCTTTTTTATGGTTCGTAAATCACCGCGTTCCATCTCTGGAAAGCTTGATAACCAATTGCTGTCAGCCATTTTATATCCTTATAGTTCGGAGCCACTTGTCCATGCGATAAGAAAATCGCTAATGAAAAGGGCTCCGAATCATGAATAACATCAAGTATAGCGACGTTATTTCTGTTTTATTGTTGAAGCGTAATTACTTGTTATTAAATCAAGCTCTTACAGCTGAGCTTCAACTTTCTTAGCCACTTCTTCAGAAACCCATGGGTGCCATACTTCTGGGAATTCACTTAAGAAATGCAGACTCGCTTCTTCGCCATCAGCTTGGTTGTCTTCCATCCAAGCAAGTAGCGAGTTCATTTTGTCGTTTGTGAAACCACGTTTAGTAAAGTAGTCGTACGCTTCAGGAGCACGTGACGCAAAACTTTCAGTGGTAATCGTGTGGACAGGTGAAGGCGGGTACATGGTTGCTTTTGGCGATTCACAATCTTCTTTGGTGGTACAGTTAAGGAACTCTTCCTCATTAACGCCACTGCCAAAGTCGACTTTAACCATGTCGTATTTACCTAGAACAGCGGTCGGTGCCCAGTAGTAACCAAACCAAGCTTCTTCACGTTCATAAGCTTTTGCGATAGAGCCAGATAAGCCGGCACTCGAGCCTGGATCAACAATCGTGAAACCGCTGTTTTCTAGCTCAAGAGCATTAAACAAGTTTCCGGCGCTGATCTGACAGTTCCAGCCTGCAGGGCAGCTGTAGAATGCAGATGTATCTGGGTCTTCAGGGTGTTTAAATAAGCTTGCGTTTTTGCGTACGCCTTCGATGGTTGCCATTTCAGGGTACTGTTTTACTAGGTAAGCTGGAACCCAAAAGCCTTCTTCGCCGCCGTTCACAAGTGCTTTACCTGCGTAGCGAAGACGTTTTTCTTCAACACCTTTATCTAATGCGTCTTTTAAGCTGTTGCTCCAAAGTTCAGGTGCAACATCAGGCTGGCCTTTTTCGATCATAGACGTGCCTGTTGGCATAGTGTCGCCAGGGATAAGTTCAGCATCACACCCATAACCATGTTCAAGGATGAATTGGTCGATATTGGCGATCAGTGTTGCAGAGTTCCAGTTCATATCTGCGATTGTTACGCTGCCACATTCTCCAGCGTTAGCATTACCGCTGGCTGCTGCTACTAACAAAAATACGGAGCTTAACTTGTATTTCATATTGAGTTTCCTTTCTCTTTAATAATACAACTAAGGTAACCAAGGTAAATTGATTATCTAAATTGCTCGATGGTGATCCTTTCCGTGTATTTGAACCATTTGAGCAGAAGGAGGGATGGGTGAAGTTTGAATAGATAAACGTGCAAAGTCAGTGAAGTGTGATTTGCCAATTCATCCACTGTGTTTCAACAGCCATCGGATAACTTTGTCAAACTATTACAAATTCGTCAAAAACCACCTCTATTTATAATCTTAGGGAATAATCGTACGAATTCCATCTTTGATGCGATTTACATGGCACTTTAACCGTCTGTGTCACATTACCGCTAAAGTTAGGCGTGGGGCTGTTGATTTTTGAAGGGATTTAAAGGGGGTAAGACCATGATTGATGTGTGTGAAATGCGTTGAATGGTTTTTAAAATCTTATTTTTAATAATAACTTCGCCAAAAATACCCAATTTGGTTTTGAGTTATTCAGAGCTTTTGGAGCTTGAAGTCTAATAGGATAGGTAGCTGTCATGGTTTAATGACAGCCAGAAAGTAGCAAAAGAAAGTTACATCGGAAGGTTCAAAAACTCATTTTGATACAGCTTGTTTGCCAAGCTATCGCGAAGCTTAGCGGGGATGAATTTCATTCGATTGATTTGTCTGACCATCTCTTGTGCAAAGCTAGGCTTTTGTTTCATGTTCATCACGCAGCCCATTAGGTTGATACTTTGTGCATCAAGCAGCTTTTTCGCTTGTTCTAGGTGGTGACTCGACGTTTCACCATAGGCGACAACCATCAATGTGCTGTCACAAGCACTCGCCACAGACTGAGCCGGAATGTTGCCTTTGTTTATGTTGAGAAGCGGTGAGGTATCAATGATGACTCTGTCGTATTTCTCTAACCATTTGTTGACCACGTTTTGTAACGTTGTCGGATCTTTATAAGCCAATTGCGTTGAAGCAACTTGTGGAGCAGGGACACCGATAAACGTACGCTGAGATTCAACATGTTCTATCAGTTGACCTTGCTGATTATCTTCTAGCATATTCAAATCTTTGAAAGCAGGGTTGAATAAGTTGAGATCAACATAAAGCGTTGAATGACCCGCAAGAAGAAAACGCTCGGCTAATGCGGTTGCAATAGATGTTACGCCGTCACCTGAATGGCAGGCGGTGACGCATATTGATTTTTGGCCGTTAAGTTCAGAAGCTAAATACAGTTGCTCGACTTCGGCATGGGTCGCTGAAATTGTCATTATAAAGCTCCTATTAATACGATGGTGGTGGTGATACGCAGTATGTCATCAAGTCCGACGCGTGCTTTTTCAATAAAGCTTTCGCGACGGTCTGGGATGTAAATCGTGTCACCAGCGCGTAGCACCGGCAAGTTGTAAATGTTCGCCGTTTTGCTGAATTCAACAAGGTCAAAAGTACGAGCCTGACCTTGGCAGCAAGACATATTGACGATGGTAATTTTTTCTACATAAGCATTGTCGGTAGGTCCTGCTGCTTCTGCCAGAATATCTAGAATGGTCATGTTGTCGTTGAACACATAACGCCCCGGATTGTTAATCGCACCAAGCACACGAACGGTTTCTTCTTTCGGTGTATCTAACCAGTTTTTGCCTTTCTCTGGGATGTAAATCGTGTCGCCAGTGGTTACGTTTGGCAGTAACGATTCGTCACCGGTTTCAAAGTACAGTGATAAGTTAAGTTTGCTTACTTGCGAATAGGTTTTGTCACGATGCGTTACTCGAACGTTGTGGATGTCGGCATCCTTTGTTGGACCGTCAGCCGCAGACAAGATATCAAGGAAGTGCATGTCTTTGGTGAAGCGGTAACGACCGGGTGCATTCACTTGTCCAAAGATGTAGATCGAAGCATCAGAGCTTTGACGAACCCATTGTGATTTATTGTCTGAAGGATCTTGTGGCAAGTCGTGAACACGCACGATAGAGCCCGCTCGAATTTGTGGCATTTGGTCACGTGGCGCACCATTTCGAATAAAATCATCAAGGTTAAACACAACTAGCTTTCTACCAGTAACAACTTCGATTTTCGATGTGTCAGCGCGTAGCGTAGGGCCACCGACGTGTGCCAATAATCCCATGAAATTCATTTCATCTGACCATTCAATACGACCAGGTCGATTCACCTCACCAATCACGTTAACTGCTCTGTCTGGCGTGATTTTCAACCAAGACTTCTCGTTCATGTCGGTTTTCTCAGGAACGAAAATCGCGTCACCAGCTTTGATGCTAGGAGGGTTAGAGTTAGGTAAGCCTTCAGTGTAAGCCGCTAAATCGAATTTAAGCACTCTGCCATCTGCTTTGATAACACGGATTTGTCGTGACTCTGCAAATCGAGTTGGGCCGCCCGCATTCGCCAAGATATCCATAAAGGTCGCGTCTCTTTTGCCTTCAAAAGCACCAGGGGCTGCGACTTCGCCCATTACGTAAACCATGTTGGCGCCGGATTTGATCTCTTCTTCTTGCTTGGGAACGAAAATGGTCGCACCCGGGCGTAAAATTGGAAGCAGACTTTCGTCACCAGAATCTAAGTAACGTTTTAGGTTGAATAGCGTTGGGGTGTTGTTCGAAATCACTCGGATTTGCTCAACACTGGCATAACGAGTTACGCCGCCCGAACGCATAAGTACGTCGACAAGGTCGGTGTTCTCTTTGTAAGTGAACGAACCCGGCGCGTTCACCTCACCAAACACTTTGATGGAGTTACGAGAATCAGCACTGTCACCTGAGTTAGCAAGCTTTGCTGCGTCAAACTCTTGCTCGATGTTACCGACTAATGGAGAAGCTGGAACGAATAGTGAATCCAGTGATTGAAGAGTAGGTAATGCTGACTCGTCTCCTGAATCAAGGAATCGTTTGTAGTTAAACTCTTTCTTATCTGCGCCTCGCTTAAGAATCAGCTTATCCAGTTGCGCGCCCGGGCGTAAACCACCCGCAGCGTAAAGTGCCATTTGGATGCTAGAACCTAATGAGAGCGTGTATTCGCCAGGCTGTTCTACATAACCTTGCACGTAGATGATGATTTGCTGCTCTTTTACATACACTGAAGCGTTCGAAAGATCTTTGTAAGCGGTTGCCAGCGACTCTAGAACGACTTTGTTAAGCTGTTCGCTGTCGTAACCCGCAACAAACACAGCGCCTACTTCAGGAAGGGTAATACGGCCACGCTTATCCACTTGGAAACCTGTGTTTAAGGTACTTTCACCGGGTACGTTAACTTGGATAAGGTCACCGACTTGAACTGCATCTGAAAACTCGTCGTTAGCATTGACAACATTCGCAAAGCATAACGATAGGGTGATGATAAAAGCGATCAAGGATTTCATAATCCACCTCCCATTTTCTCGGCATTCTTAGGCGAGACAATTTCAATACTTACTCGGCGGTTCGTTAAACGCGTGCCGTCGGATTCACCTTCAAAAAGAGGGACGGTTTCGCCAACAGAGACGGCTTTGATTCGTTGAGCGCCTAGTCCAAAAATAGTCAGGTAGCGTTCGACTTGTTTCGCTCGTCCAAGTGCTAACTTGTCGTTGTATTCTTCGGCACCCGTTGCATCAGCATGGCCGGTAACAACAAGGTCTAGGGATTTGTGTTCTTTAAGTAAAGTGGTCGCCTCGGCCAGTCTTCCCATATATTTAGGATTTACTTCAGTCGAGTTTTCCGCAAATTGGTTGTCAACATTAAGCAGGTCATACAACTGTTCAATAACCGACAGTTGCATTCTAAATTGATTTTCATTTTTTGGTGGCTCACAGCGGGCTTGTGAAGTTACGTAATCCAGTTGGACCTCAAGTTCATTTAGGCGTTTTCTTTGGATCACTAAGTCGTTGGCTGCATCCAGTAGTAGACCGCCTTGAAGTTCACGAGCAATACGATTTTGCTTTTCGATTGCTTGAACAACAGCAGCTGGGAAACACCAACGAGCACCTTCTTGGATCAAAGCATCAAGGTGCAATTTAGCGAGCTGCCAATCAAAGCGTAATCCATGTTCTGGACCAAGAGGCTCGTCTGGCATGACAGGAGAGAAGTCTGAGTTTTGATAGTTAATAGAATCGTAACTTTCAGCCAAACCCCCTGTGCCTTGTTCAGGATAGCTAGTACAGCCACCCAGAACGAGAGCGGACAGAGAAAGGGCTATGTAGTTTTTCAGTATTTTCATGCCAACGTCCTATGTTTCTAATTTTTCTTATTATTTTTTGTTACTTCTAGCTTAGTGGGTCTTCATGAATTTGCAGGATTTTTTGAATTTACTGGGATAGCGTGGCCAATACGTAGTAGGTTCATAATTTCAAGAGGCTGACCAGTCACATTTTCAAGTCGCATGTTGCGTTCGCGCTCAGTCAGACGTTTGAACATATAAACAATCGCGCCAACACCAGATGAATCTAAAAACTCAACCTGGCTAAAATCAACTTCGATTTCAGGGTGACCATCGTTAGAAATCACATCATCGATGTCGGTTTGTGCATCACGACTGCCTGCTGCATCCAGATCACCGAAAATAGAAAGTGTCAGTGTCGTTGTGTTTAAATCAGTCTTACGTAGTTCCATAGCGATATCTCCTTTTAAGTATGTATGGACAACTGCACTGAATGTGCCAACTTTTATGTTGTTATTTTTCAATAAGTTATGTTTAGTACGAATTCCTATCTCAAATTGAGAAAAGACGTTTCTCAATATGAGAACTAAAAACGGCGGAATATATGAGAGTTATAGGTCATTAATTTAATGAATAAATGAAAAGGTTAGATAAGGTTGATGAGTGGATCGCATCTTCTAGCAAAGGTTGTCTACCTACGTGTCAGAACGCTTAGGATTAAAGGCGTTTGTTGACCACTACAGATATCAATACGGAGCAGATGATGAGATTAACTAAATTGGCGATAGCAACTCTATGGGCGTGTTCGCTCTCTTCTCATTCATCCTATTTACCTCCCGACCATTTGGTACTGGCCAATACATACCAACAAGGCATTGATGTTTCTGAATACTGGAAGAGTGAAAAGCTTGATGGGATTCGGGCTCTTTGGGACGGACAACATCTTTATACACGCAATGGTAATCGCATTTACTCACCCAAGTGGTTTACTGAAAACTTGCCTAAGGTCCATCTCGAAGGAGAGTTGTGGGCAGGAAGGGGCAAGTTCCACCTTGTTCAATCTACCGTTCTCGATCATACGCCGAGTGACACAGCATGGCGCCAAATCGATTTCATGCTGTTTGATATGCCAGGCGCTGCGGGAGATTATCAAAAGCGCTATTACAACATTTTGCATTGGGTAAGCGTGATTGGAGAATCTCATGTCAGCTACATAGAACATGTACCAATTCACAGTGAAGAGGCTTTGTTTCATCAACTTGATAATGTCGATGAGCGTAATGGCGAAGGTTTGATGCTTAGAAAAATCACCAGTCGTTATCAAGCAGGCCGAAGTAATGATTTGTTAAAACTGAAAAGGCATCATGATGCCGAAGCCACAGTTATTGGCTACAAGGGTGGGACAGGGAAGTATAAAGGGATGATGGGTTCAATCTTGGTTCACACAGAAGAGGGTGTTGAATTTTATATAGGCAGCGGGTTCAGTGACCAAATGAGACTCGCACCGCCAGAGATCGGCAGCCGTATTACCTTTCGTTACAATGGTTTTACTCAAAACGGAAAACCCAAGTTTGCGCGCTTTGTTCGAGAGAAGAGTGAATATTAAGGCAGATACGATCTACCTGACCATTAAACGAAAAAGAGCCCTGAAAATCAGAGCTCTTTTTTTTATTCGAAATCAGATAGACCGACTTAGCGAGTACGAATCTAGCGAGAACTAAATTCTAACTGAACGTCATCGTCCTGCTTGTGCATCCAGTGTAGACGCATACCCAGCATAATCGCGGCTGACGTTAGACCGACGATGAAACCAATCCAGAAGCCGTGCGCACCCATAGGGTCAACAATCCAATCTTTCATACCCAAGATGTAACCGATAGGAAGACCAAGCAACCAGTAAGCCACAAAGGTGATGTTGAAGATTGAACGCATGTCTTTGTAGCCACGCAGAGCACCCGCAGCGATAACTTGGATGGCGTCAGTACATTGATAAACCGCCGCGAACAACAGCAACTGCATTGCAACCATAATTACTGCCGTGTTCTCTGTGTAAAGTAATGCAACCTGTTCTCTAAACAGAATCGTTAACGCCGCTGTCATAAGGGCTGTCACTAAACCAACAATGATACCCACGTGTGTCGCGATCTTCGCACCTTCGGTGTTGTTTTCGCCCAACTTATGGCCAACACGAATACTCACGGCTGCACCGATACTCATTGGAATCATGAAGACCAGCGAAGAGAAGTTGATCGCGACTTGGTGCGCGGCAACAATCAATGAACCCAATGGTGCAACTAACAGAGAAACCACCGCAAACAGAGTTACCTCGAAGAAGATAGCGGCCGCCACAGGGAAACCAAGTCTAAACAGACGAATTTGAGCTTTAAGTTGCGGTTTATGGAACGTACCGAAGATGTTGATTTTCGCCAAACGCTTTGATGTTAAAACGTAAGCGAACAGTAGTGCAAACATCACCCAATATACGATAGCCGTTGCAACGCCACAGCCAACACCACCCAGAGCAGGAGCACCAAGTTTTCCGTATACGAACATCCAGTTCAGCGGGATGTTTAATAGCAAGCCAATAAAACCAATCACCATCGCAGGCTTGGTTAAAGACATACCATCGGTAAAGCTTCGCAATGTTTGGAACAACAAAAACGCAGGTACAGCAAACATCACCGCATTCATATAGCCGATGGTCTTTTCCGCCATGAGTTGTTCAATGTCCATCCACTCCAATATCAATTGTGTTTGAAAAAGTACACCAATGATTGGAAGGGAGATGACGAGCGCTAAAAATGCGCCTTGTTGAATTTCGAATGGAATTTTTACTTGTCGACCAGAACCATTAAGTTGTGCAACGACAGGAACCAACGCCATCAATAGACCAACACCAAATAGGATTGATGGTAGCCAGATACTTGCTGCAATCGAAACCGCCGCCATATCGATAGCACTTACGCCACCGGCCATTACGGTATCAACAAAACCCATTCCAGTTTGTGCAACGGATGCGATCAATACTGGGGTCGCAAGTTTAATTAGATTCGAGGATTCTTCTTTGTAACGATGCACAAACAACTCCAAATAAGAGGGAAAATTAGAATAATAGTGTAGGAAAGGACATTCTGAAGGAATCAGAGACAATGATCTTAAGCTTCCACTGGACGAATCATAAAGAAATGTCACAATAACTGCTATGAAAAACTGTTATCAGAATGCTAAATAGGAATCTTATGTTTACAGGTATCGTTCAAGGCATGGCAACACTGGTTGCTATCAACAAAAAAGAGTCGTTTCAAACTCATACCATTGAGCTAAGCGATGAAATGGTTGAAGGATTAGCCATTGGTGCTTCAGTAGCTCATAACGGTTGTTGCTTAACGGTAACGGAAATTTCAGGTAACCAGATTGCTTTTGATTTAATGCAAGCGACATTGCGATTGACGAACTTAGGCCAACTGAATGTTGGTGACAAAGTGAATGTTGAGCGTGCAGCAAAGTTTGGTGACGAAATTGGCGGGCATAGCATGTCTGGCCACATTACTCTGATGGCTAACCTAGTCGATGTGATTAAAACAGAAAACAACCGTACGCTTTGGTTTGAGCTGCCTCAAGAATCAATGAAGTATGTGTTGAGTAAGGGTTACATCGGCGTTGATGGTTGTTCATTGACGATTGGTGAAGTGGAAGAGAACCGTTTCTCTGTTCACCTGATCCCAGAAACACTGAATCGTACTCTGTTTGGCGGCCGTGAAGTAGGCGGCCAAGTAAACATTGAGTTTGATCCTCAAACACAAGCGATTGTTGATACTGTTGAACGCGTACTAGCAAACCAAAAATAGTAGTAGCGGTTTATCAACAGCATTTACCTAAAAAACGCTGACTAAGTAAGAGTCGCAGACATTAAAAAAGAGCAAATTGAGTGCTCTTTTTCTATTTGTGTGTCTCTGCGTTTTTCTAGGCTAGCCTCAAAATCGAGGTGTAGAGCCAACTCGACAAGAGAGTAGGTGTTAGAAGACTTGTTCGTCGTCTGCATCAATCGAGAGATTAATCCTGTCTCTTACCTCATCTACCTGCATGTCGAGGTGAATGGCATTGCAACATGCTGGGCAATCGTCATAAAAATCTTGGCTCCCATTAGAAGCATCAAGCGTTATGCTGATGGCATGCCCACAGTGGGGGCAGGAGACATGTTTCTCTGTGTATTTATGCATGGCAAATTCTCCTCACTGTAACTGATACCAATCGTATTCGGTTATAAACAGCTGTAATTGGTATTAAACGGCCTGTATCTTCTGAATGCATGCTTCAGTGTGTGCTAAATATTCGCCGCCAAATTGATTGCAGTGGTTAAGAAGATGGTACAAGTTGTAAATGTCTTTCCGATCAGTATAGCCAACGTCGAGTGGATTGACGCTCTGGTAACCTTCATAAAACTCTTTAGGGAAACCTTCAAACAATTCAGTTAACGCCAAATCACACTCATGGTCCCCCCAGTAACAAGCAGGGTCGTAGCAAATTGGGCCAAACGCAGAGTTAGCAACATTGCCATTCCAAAGATCCCCATGAAGCAAAGAAGGGCGAGGGTTGTGGCCAGCAAGACGCATATTCACCACATCAACGATGTCATCGATATCACCAAACTCGATGCCTTTCTCTTTGAGCAGTTGCAGTTGGAAACCAATGCGTTGCTCAGAGAAAAAGCGACCCCATTTCTTATGCCAAGGGTTGGGTTGAAGTGTGCTGCCGATATAGTTGTCTTGGTCGCAACCAAACTCTTTTTGCTCGCCCCATTGATGAAGCCGCGCAAGCTGAACGCCGAAATCGAAGCTATTGTTGCCCGTCTCGAGCGGTTTGGTCGGCAAGTAATTCAGAATAATGAACGAGCACTCTTTGGTTTTGCCAATAAGCACCAACTCAGGAACGTAAACAGTGGAGGTTTCTCTTAACAAGCGTAAGTTCTCAGCTTCAATTTCAAACTTAGGTAAAAATTCTCGCTGATTCACTTTCACAAAGTAACGCTCATTACCATCGCTGATCATATAGCAATCGTTAATGTCGCCACCAGAAACCTTGGTACGTTCAGTAATCTGAAAGTTAAATAGAAGAGTATCTGAAAGTTGTTGAGAAATGGCCTGCCACATAGGAAATCCTCAAAGACTGAAAGTTAAAAAGATTGAAGGTTAGAAATACTGTTTGTTTAATAGCAATAGTTTAGGATAAATCTGAACAATTTATAGACGCACTCGTCAATGTTCTTAGCTCTTCTTCATCTTACGTAGAATCAATTGGCCGAATTGTGAACTCGAACTGATTCAAGCTCTTTGAAATACAAACATAAATTGAAAACCTGACGTGATGAAATAGTTTGGAACTGGTCTCACAATCGAAACGGTTTTGAACGCCACAAACTGGAAAAGAGGTTTGAGCTTGTTATTGTCTAGCGACTAAATCAAATGAGCTTTTAGAGTAAGTTGAAAGGGCTATTGTTAACTGGCGCAGAACTTTGCTTCAAAGTTTGTCTTACACTTCTTTAGCGTGAATTTACTTATGTCGTAAGTAGGCAGGTATACCACATAAAGCTATATCGATTTAATTTTAAGCTGAAATACTAACTAGGATCATTTAAATGTGGTTTTGGGCAATAAAGTGATGACAAATAGCTTCATTTACATAGTATTAGGCAAGTACGTATTAATCTGCTCTAGAGCTTAAAACGGAGAATTATTGTGGTTGTAGAAACCGATGGCTATTTGGCTTTAATCGAGCACCTATCATTCAACCTTGATGTGTTTACCAATAGTAATGGTGATACTGGAAACGAAAGTGTCGAAGACATTGTTACCGACATGATTTCAACAAACATCATGGCTATTTTCGAGCAAAACCCAGAGTTGCATTCGAGCGTTCGTTTTCAACTTTTGAAAGAAGCAGATGCCGTAGTAGCGGATCTTGGTGAAGTATTAGCGGGTGTGTGGGCTAAGAAAGCGACTAACGAACAAATTGTATTCCTCGATGAGTACATCGCGTTAGTGAAGAACCTGTTTGATACTGCTGTTGCTAAATACGATTAACGGTTTGTTTGCTCATTTATCGTCGTAATTAATCAGCATAATAACAACGGGCGTTTAAGTCGTATCTTTCTAGAGTTACCTCGCTCAGCGGTTTATCTTTCGAACCGCTATAAACGCCTAAAGTGCCAAAACTTGGATGCCCAGTAAGGGTTATCTAACCTAGAAATAATGACACCTTTCGATGTCGAGGCATGTAGAAATTGGTTGTTTCCTAAATAAACGCCTACATGTCGCACCGTCATCGAAGTCTTGAAAAACACCAAGTCACCGCTTGTTGCCTGCCCATACGCAATTTCTTTTCCCTTTTTACTCTGGTCTTTTGTGGTTCTTGGTAGAGCTTGTTGAGTCGCATTTTGCACGGCGATTTGAACAAAAGCAGAGCAATCTATACCTCGAAATGAGGTCCCACCGAAATGGTATGGCACGCCTTTCCACTGTTCATACACGCTCATATAAGCGTTTGTAGTCAATTGTTCTGACTTTGATAGGGGTTTCTGTGCGGTTTGACTAAGCTGAGAAGGCGAAGGTGACGAGCTACAAGCAGCCAATGTTGCTAAAGTTATTGTAACTACAGCCATTTTTCTGATTTTCATATGTAACTCTTCTGACAAAAAACTGAAATAAAAACGTCATCAAGGACTTCTAGTATACGACCTAACTTAAGGATATCTCTTTTCGTAGTCAAACTGGATTTCACATGCCCGACACAAATTTATCAATAAAACCCTCACGTTATACATTCTCGCTCATTCAAACCGTCACTGCTGTATTTATTTCCATTCTTTTACTTGTTACTTTTTTATCAATGGTTAGCATTCGGGGCGTTGAACGGGTCGGGGGACATTTTGATGCACTCTCGGAACAAGCATTACCCCTTGCTCTACATAACGCCGAATTAACGCAAAGCGTATTAGAACAAGTAAAACTTCTCACTTACAGCACCCAATCAACCGACTTAGATACACTGAATGCCACAAGGGGCTCAATTGACCAACTCGCGACAGAGAGCAATACCACGCTAGAGGAACTTCTTTTTATTTCCCAATCTTTTCCTGATGCGATCTCTTTAGAGCAACAACAAATCCTTGTCGATGACATGGCGCAACTGCAAGCTATGACCAACACGGTACTGCTGGCGCAGATTGAGATTCAAAGTAAGCAAAATCTGATCGACAGTAAAATGGGCGAGTTCCGTTATGGCGTTGGGTCTATCGGACCAGAAATGAATAGAATCAGCTCATTCTTGGTTGAAGACAACCCAGAAGCGAGCGATGCAGCGAACCGATTTACATCCAGCGCGTCTGCTATGGCGAACACCTTCTTGATGCTGATGATGCAATCTGACATTGATAAAGCACAAGACGAATACCGTCAATTGAGAAACCGAATCGCAGGTCTGAACTTGGCTTACAGCGATTTTGCCGATTGGCACCCAGACATCGCTGAGTTCGCGAGCTTGACGGCGCCTTACGAGATGGTGAAAGAAGGCTTTACCGAAGAAGGCGTAATCAAACAAATCCTCTTGAAACTCGAACTGGTTCAGCAGCAAGAGCAAAACTTAACGCAAGTCATTAACTTAGCGAACACCGTCATTAGCACATTGAATCAGCTGTCTTCCACCGCTTCCCACCTGATTGATGAAAGTGAACTGGTTGTAAATCAAACCATTACCAATATTGATCGTGTGTTGTTTATCAGCGGGCTAGTGATTGCCGTAATCATTGTGATTTCATGGTTCGTGTTACGCCGTTGGATGAATAAAGGGCTTAAAAACATAACTCAACAGTTGAGTTCACTGGCAGATCATGACTTCTCTAAACAGAGTGAATTACTGGGGCCGCTAGAGCTGCAAGTTATTACTTCAAAACTCAATACGGTCGTTGATTCAACCGCAGATTCGGTTCGTTTAGTAACGCGCAACTGTGAGACGCTTTATCAAACGGCAGAAGTAAGCCACGACGCTGCAGAGCAAACCAATTCGAGCTTGAACGAGCAGAACGAATCACTTCAGAATATGATCACCACCATTACGGAGCTGGAAGCATCGATTGGTGAGATTGCTCGTATCTCTAACGCATCGAACGACGATGCTCAAATAGCAGAAGATGAGTCAGTGAATGGCAGCCAAGTGGTTGGCCTTAACCACCAACGATTACAAGCGCTTGAGCACTCTCTTAGCATGAGTGAAGAGTCGATGGCTGACTTGGATGGTCGAGTGAAACAGATTCGTGAAATGGTCGACATGATCAGTGGTATCGCTGAAAACACCAACTTATTGGCACTGAACGCTGCGATAGAAGCGGCGCGAGCAGGTGAACAAGGTCGAGGTTTTGCGGTAGTTGCAGACGAAGTGCGTAAATTGGCGAGCGGCACATCCCAGCAAACCACCAATATTCGTAGCATGATGAACGAACTAGTAGCGGCAGCCGATCGCTCACGTGCTTCTGTAACGGAATCGAGAAGTGAGATGGCCAATGCACTGGAAACCAGTGGCGATGTAAGACAAGCCTTCGAGAAAATCGAATTTGCGGTTAGCCAGATTAAAGGACGTGTTGAACAAATCATGGTGGCAACCGAACAACAAGCACGTGCGACTGTCGATGTAACGCATTCTATCACTCGCGTGTCTGAGCAGGGTGAGAATACTAAACTGCAACTTGAATCTATGATCGAGAGTTCAGAGCAAGTCGGAGAGATAGCAGGGCACCAACAAGCTATGCTTCATAAATATGTACTGAAATAAACAAGCGCGCTGAAATAAACGTGCGTGAGAGTTAAGTTAGTGTGCGCAAGAGTTTAAGTACTAGCAGCACTTAGTCACTAACTACGCTTATAACGACTATCGATACAGAAATGCCCTTAGGTTCTCACAAGAATCTAAGGGCGTTTTGTTTTGGCATTCAGCTAAGTTTGTATTTAAGCTAACTTCGTTATTAAGATAAGTTTGGTCTCAAGATAAGCTTGAGCCTCAAACGAATTCAAACCTAGTTTTTCGTCGTCGGGAATTGAGTAAATGGCTGACGTAGCATCAGATCTAACCGTTGTTCTTTACCATCTTGAATCTCGGGAACGCCAATCTGAACGTTATCGTGACCAAGCTTTGGTTGAGCGCGGTAAGTCTTAAACCGGATGTCCCACACAGATAAAAAGAAACCGAAGTTTGAGTGGGTTTCTTTCACGATAACCGAGTGATGAACGCGGTGCATATCTGGTGTCACAATCACTTTTCTCAACCGCTTATCAATCCACAACGGTAGACGCGCATTGCTGTGGTTAAACATCGCACTCGCATTAAGAACAATTTCAAATATCACGACCGCAATTACGGGAACACCAAGTGCGATTACCAAACTCACTTTGATGAGCATTGAAAGAATCATCTCAATAGGGTGAAAGCGCGTTCCGGTTGTGACATCGATATCTAGGTCCGCATGGTGAACTCGATGTAACTTCCACAACCAAGGAACACGGTGAAACACCAAGTGCTGCAGGTAAATGGCGCAATCTAACAGTAATACGCAGATCAAAATGGTGAGTTCTTTAGGAAGTGACAGGGTATTGAACAGACCCCATTGGTTTTCTTGCGCAATGACCGCCGCTTGGAATGCTGCAATAGGAATTAGAGTGGCTAATAGAAAGCTGTTCAAAGCAACCAACGCAAAGTTATTCCCCCAACGAAACCATTTGCTTTGAGTCAGTGTTTTACGCGGGAAACGGTATTCCCAAAGCGCACACAATCCAAAAACGACAATAAAACAAACAAGGCGAAGCAGTGATGGGTCTTGCATGGGAATTCCTTCTATCATTCTAAGGACACTGTAAGTACAATCGTGCCACTTTTCTAGAGTTATCGTTATTGTCCATGAGAATCCACGCTTTTCACCGTTTATATCAACATCGTTTGTCCATTGCTACCAAACCGTTTAATGCGCGCGGGTGTAAAGTCGTGCGATGTGAATTCTGCAAAATCAAACAAGACAGCTGTATCTGTGAGCATCAACCTAACGTTGATACGAACGTCGCGACTATGTTGATCTTGTCAGACAACGAAATCTTAAAGCCAAGTAATACCGGCCGTTTGATTGTTGATACGGTTAAAGACAGTTACGCCTACCTTTGGCATCGTACTGAGCCAAATCAAGAGATGTTGGATGTCCTCAAAGATGACAAATACCAACCTGTGATCGTATTCCCTGAAGACTATACCGACGACAAAACGCGCGTAGTTCAAGATCTGCCACAAATGCGTGACCCAAACAAAACACTATTGCTGATTTTCATTGATGGCAGTTGGCGCGAAGCACGACGTATCTTCCGTCGCTCAGAGTATCTGCAAGATTTACCGGTGTTGTCGATTGAGCCGGAATCGGTTTCTCAATACATGATGCGTAAGTCAGACAACGAACAACATCTATCAACGGCCGAAGTAGCGAGCTTAGTTTTGAAACAAGCCGGTGAAGAACAGGGCGCTAAGACTTTACAGCTATGGTTTGAAGCATTTCGTGAAAGCTACATGTTGAGTAAGACGCGTTATAAGTCCGATCCAACCAAACCAAGCCTGAATGCTTTCATAGAGCATACTAAAAGTGAGACGTCACTCTAACCTTTAACCGCTTTGTGCTGACTTGTTGTTCAAACAGATTCGAACACGAGATAAGTTTGTTATCTATCACGGTTTGTAGGGGGAGTGTTATGGATAATGCTTCCTAGTTGTTTAATTTAAAAATTTTATTTGCCCGAATTTAGGGAAAAATTGGAGAGATTTCATGTATTACGGCTTTGATGTTGGCGGCACAAAAATTGAGTTTGGTGCGTTCAATGAAAAACTTGAGCGAGTAGCAACCGAACGCGTACCAACGCCTACTGAAGATTATCAACTGCTACTTGATACGATTGCCGGTTTGGTAAAAAAATACGATAGCGAATTCTCTTGCGAAGGCAAAATTGGCCTTGGTCTTCCAGGCATGGAAGATGCGGACGACGGCACTATGCTTGTTGTTAACGTACCGGCTTCAACAGGTAAGCCATTACGCAAAGACTTAGAAGCGCTGATTGGTCGTAGTGTTAAAATCGAGAACGATGCGAACTGTTTTGCGCTGTCTGAAGCGTGGGATGATGAATTGAAAGATGAACCATCAGTAGCTGGCCTAATTCTAGGTACTGGTTTTGGTGGTGGTTTGGTTTTTGATGGCAAAGTATTTTCAGGACGTAACCACGTTGCTGGCGAGCTCGGCCATATGCGTCTTCCTATTGATGCATGGTTCCACCTTGGCGACAACGCACCGTTACTAGGCTGTGGTTGTGGCAAGAAAGGTTGTTTAGACAGCTACCTATCTGGTCGCGGCTTTGAACTGATTTATGAGCACTACTTCGGTGAGAAAAAGAAAGCGATTGAAATCATCCAAGCGTACAACGAAGGCGAAGCAAAAGCAGCTGAGCACGTTGACCGTTTCATGGAACTATTGGCTATCTGTTTCGCAAACCTATTTACTGCACTTGACCCGCATGTTGTAGCACTAGGTGGTGGACTTTCAAACTTCGAACTTATCTACGAAGAGATGCCAAAGCGTGTTCCTAAATACCTATTGTCTGTAGCGAAATGTCCAAAGATCATCAAAGCGAAGCACGGTGATTCAGGTGGCGTTCGTGGCGCAGCATTCCTTAACATTAAGTAATCATTACTTACCGTTAAGCTAATTAAGGTTAGATAGTTAAAAGCATAAATAAAAATGCCGCAATCTCAAAAGAGGTTGCGGCATTTTTTATTGTTCGGTGTTTCCGTTTCTTTAGCTCTTAACTTCTTAGCTCTCAAGTGCAAACGAAAAGCAAGAAACTACAGAACGAGAAAAAGAAGCCAGAGGGCTTACTTCTTCTTTTTACCAACACCAAGGTTGTCTTTTTGCTTCAACGTAAGCTTAGTAAAGCCAAGCTTGCGGAAATAGTTGTCTTGGTAGTTACGAACCGCTTTAGTATCAGAAATAAACTCAAGCTGTTGCTCAGTTTTTAGGTACTCAGTGATGTCGATACCTTCGGCTGCAGCTACAGCTTCTTGGATCGTGCGGTGTTCTTGTTTCGAAAACAGTAACTCTTTGTCTTCGTCTTTGTAAGTGTACAGAATGGTACGAGCCATGATGCTCTCCAATAGAATTATTACTTTGCGCGCACTCTACATAAAAACAGTACGTGGCTCAAGGTTATGATAAGAAATCTTAAGATTATCGTTCTAACGTTTAGCGTAATTTAAGCTATTTGTCTTTTAGGCAACGAACAGGTTGTCTTTCACGAAACGAAAAGAACAAAAAGCCCCTTAACATCGAAAGCTCGATAGAAGGGGCTTCGTCTATGTCTTAGCAATGAGCTTCTAAGTCAATTAAAAAGCAGCTAAGTCAATTTAGGTGTTTGAGCTTTGAATCAAACACGACCTTGCAGAGGAATGATCGTCACTGTCTCGCCAACTTTCACAGTATCAACTGCTGGAGAGATTTCGATTAAGCAGTTCGCTTCACTCATTGAACGCAGAATACCTGAACCTTGCTTGCCCGTTGTTTTCACTTCAAGCACGCCAGATTCATTCATCGAGAACACACCACGGCTAAATTCAGTACGGCCTTGGCGTGAGCGCAGTTGTTCAGTTGCTACAGCATTTGCTTTTACTGGTGTCCAGTTCGTTTGACCTTGAAGCTTGCGGATCGCAGGCTCAACAAAGTTAATGAACGACACCATCACAGCAACAGGGTTACCCGGTAAACCAAAGAACGGCTTGTTCTCAATCTTACCGTAAGCCAATGGGCGACCTGGACGCATGTTGATACGCCAGAAGTTGATTTCACCCAGTTTATCTAACGCAAGCTTGATGTAATCCGCATCACCAACAGACACACCACCAGAAGTCAAAACCATATCGGTTTCAAGCGACGCAGAATGCAGCACATCCATCATCTTCTGCTCATCATCTTCAATGATGCCGTAATCGACGATGTCACAGCCGAGCTTTTGAAGCATGCCGATAATAGTAAAACGATTTGAGTCATAGATAGAGTTTGGTTTTTGCTCGTGCCCCGGCGCTTGAACTTCATCACCCGTAGAGAACACACCCACTTTCACTTTACGCAGAACAGGGCAGGTACCAAAACCTAACGACGCCATCATGCCCATTTCTGGCGCTTCAATGCGTGTGCCACGTGTAAAGACAGGTTGGCCGATTTCTA
This sequence comes from Vibrio sp. 10N.222.55.C6, assembly GCF_041473395.1. NCBI lineage: Bacteria > Pseudomonadati > Pseudomonadota > Gammaproteobacteria > Vibrionales > Vibrionaceae > Vibrio > Vibrio sp. 10N.222.55.C6. Next base: position 52,671 of record NZ_JBFRSD010000024.1, on the reverse strand, counting down.
AATCTTCACCTGCCATACGGACATTTTGTCCAACCGAGATTTTAGCATCAGGGAAGCTAACTTTATCGCCATCTTGGACGGCTTGTTCACGCATCACGACAACATCAACGCCTTCTGGCATTGGTGCGCCGGTCATGATTTTAACTGCTTCACCTTGTTGAACAGTTTGCTCGTAGCTGTGACCAGCCATAACTTCAGCAACCAGTTGGTAACTATCCAGCTCTAAATCTTCACTACGAATTGCGTAGCCGTCCATTGCTGAGTTGGTGTTTTGAGGCACATTGATTGGCGAGATTATATCTTCAGCCAAAACACGACCGTAGCCCTGCAATAGTTCAATACTCTCTGTGAGATCAAGCGCGTCAATGCTATCAACAATCTTTTGTTGGCCTTGAGTAACGGTTAAACCAGCAGGAGAGAACGAATCACAACACACTGCGGGCGTGTTGTCTTTTGAAGACGAACAAGAAGCGGTTTCGCTTATTTTCGAGGAACCGTCAAACGACTGAGCATATTCAATGATGAAATCACGAATCGCTTCTAAGTCACTGATCGCCATTTGTGGCAGTTCGGATTCCACTTGGCTGTCTGCAGCAATGGCAATAATGTTGTCATCGTTCGGGTATAACCAAGGTTTACCGACTTCATCTCTGTGCAATTCAATTTTAGGGAAAGCAATGTTCTTGCAGCCTTCAACCAAAATCAGATCAAGCGTGTTGGTATCGAAACGTGTCAGAAGGTAATCAAAATTAGCTTCGGCTTCTGGCGTTTCTGTCATCATCACGTGACGATTACGCGATGCAATCAGCATTTGGTTTGCGCCCGCTTTACGTAAACGGTAGCTGTCTTTACCCGGCTTATCGACATCAAAATCGTGGTGAGCATGTTTTAACACACCCACTTTTAAACCCGCATTAGTCAGCAGAGGCAGTAACGCTTCAAGTACCGTTGTTTTACCTGTCCCGCTATAAGCAGCAAAGCCCAATAGAGGAAGGTTAGGGCGTTGTTTTGAATCTTTCATTATTGAAGCGTTCCGAATTGGGTGAGTTCTTCTGGCGTGTTCAGATTAACAAAGCAGTTAGGAGAATCGCTAAAATCGACATATTCCGTGACACATTCTTTGTATAACAAGATGATTTTACGATCACCACGCTCCAAAAACGCTTCTAACTTTGGCAGCACACGTTTGTGGAATAGGGTAAATACAGGTTGCTTAAATTCGCCATCATGCGCGACAAGAATGTCACTGTCTTCTTTAACTGCAGAACAAAAACGCTCAACAAGGTCGTCACTGATTTGTGGGCTGTCGCAAGGGACAAAGCCGACCCAGTCTGTGCTCGCGTTTTTAAGGCCAGCATGAATACCGCCCAATGGACCTGGATAGTCAGGGAAAGAATCGGAGACAACCGGAGCAAATGCTTGGTAACTGTCTAAGTTACGGTTGGCATTAATGGTGATGCTGACATCTTGTTGTGACAGCTTGTTTATAACGTATTGAATAAGCGGAGAACCGTTGAGCTCAACAAGTCCTTTATCTTTTCCGCCCATGCGGCTGGCCTGTCCGCCAGCCAAAATAACCCAACTAGTTTGCGTTGGAAGCAGCATAAATATTCTCTTGTGCTTTATCTTTCTGAATAACTTGCAGAAGCGGCGATTCGGTCAAAGTATTGTCTTTGATCCACCATTGCTTCTTACATAAGTCGGTTAACGCGTTAGTTTGGTGACTAGTGATGACTAAACTCGCGCCTCTTTGAAGAAGATCTTCGGCCATTATCACCAATCTTTCAATAGATTCTTTGTCTAAAGAGGCACTTGGTTCATCCATTAGCAAGATTGACGGCTTAAGAATCCAAGCTCGTGCCATTGCAACGCGTTGACGCTCACCACCAGACAACACAGAAATGTGTTCATCTGCCAAGGTTTCTAAACCTACCATTCTCAGCGCATTAATTATTTGAGCTCGCTTATCTTTTTGGCTCTCTTTGTTAAAGCGAATGCCATAAGCGACATTTTGGTACACCGAACCATCAAAAAGATAGGGGGTTTGATGCAGGTAGATAATGTCTTTGAACTTGAGCCTAGGGAATAAGATCTGCTGCCAGCTTTGTGTTGGAGACTGAATGCGGCCAGAGCTTGGCTGAATCAATCCAGACAATATTTTAAGTAGGGTCGTTTTACCCACACCATTATCTCCTTTGAGATAAATGGCATCGTTGGGGCCGATCGACAATTCGGGAATATGGAACAAAACACGCTCTTTGTAGCGCATTGAAATTTGCTGCGTTGTTATTTTTATACTCATGACAGCGTTCCTAAGTTCTTAAATAGCCTTTTCCTCTCACACTGGAAAGGAAAAAGTTAAGGGCTAATGCCAATGCTAATAACACCATACCGAGGGCGACGCCTTGAGCGAATGCGCCTTTGTGGCTTTCCATAGCGATAGCTGTTGGGATGTTTCTTGTCATCCCCATAATGTTGCCACCGACCATCATTGAACAACCAACCTCAGTGACGATACGAGAGAAGGCAGCAATGGTTGCAGCCAACAGAGGAAAACGCGTTTCCCAAATCAAGGTACACGCCACGCGTGTTGTTGATACGCCAAGTGTGCGCGCTGTTTCTACCGCACGGCGGTCACTGGCCTGCAGAGCGCCATGCATCATCGCAACTAGGATAGGGAAACAGATCACCATTTGACCTAGAATCATCGCCTTTTGGGTGAACAGCAATTGCCAATCACCTAACGGGCCAGAGCGAGAAAGCATCATGTACATCAACAAACCGATAACCACAGTAGGGATTGCTTGCAGGGTGTTGATCACTGAAAGCAGAGCCCATTTCCCGGGGAACTCGGTATAAGCCAATAAGAAAGCCATAAGGATTGCAGGAACAATCACCAATGAGATGGCGGACAAAGATACGCTGAAGGATACCGCGACGATTTTCCACAATTCGTGGTCAAAACTCACTAGTAGGTTCATTGCATCAATCGTTGTTTGCCATAGGGTCATGAAGTATCTCGTGTGAATCGATAATAGGTCTTTATCGGTAATGACTGATGTTAATCATAGCTGACACAATATTATTGAGCCTATATTGGCCAGCTATTGTTTCTTTAAATGCTTCAGTTAACTGGTTAGTTAAGCGTAGTGCTAATTGGAATTAGTACTTACAACAAACCATTCTCAGCTTGTTATAAACGAATCTACGCTGACGAAAAACTACTCTGCGCTCGCTACAAACAGCTGTTTGCCATGCAGTTTAAAGTCGTTAATCAGTTTCTGACCTTTAGGGTTAACCAACCAATCACTGAATACTTTCGCTGCTTGGTAGTTAATGCTTGGGTAGCGCTCAGGGTTAACCAGAATCACTTGGTAAGGGTTGAAGAGGTTCTTGTCACCTTGGAAAAGGATTTTTAGATCCAGTTTATTTTGGTAAGCCAACCAAGTACCACGGTCTGTCATGGTGTAGCCTTGCATCTCTGACGCCATGTTCAGAGTAGGGCCCATACCTTGACCAACACTGCGGTAACCACCAAAGTTTGGTTCAATTTTAGTTTGCGCCCAAATGCCCATCTCTTTCTTATGAGTACCAGAGTCGTCGCCACGAGACACAAACGTCACGTTATTAGTCGCGATCGCTTTGAACACATCTGCCACTGCTTTTTGAGATTCAATTTTTGCTGGGTCACTTTGAGGGCCCACAATCACAAAGTCGTTGTACATCAGCTTACGAGGTAAAACGCCGTAGCCTTTTTCTACGAAATTCGCTTCAGCTTTTGGTGCGTGAGTCATTACCAAATCAACATCACCATTTTCGCCCATGCGAAGTGATTTACCGGTACCCGCAGCTAGAACATCAACCTTGATACCAGAATCTTTTTCGAACTCAGGCAATAAGTAGTCCAGTAGACCAGAGTGATAAGTACTTGTGGTTGTCGCCAACTTAATATGAGTGGTGTCTTCCGCGCTGCTAGCCGTGTAACTGACGATAGATAGAGCTGCAATAGTTAGGGGAATTGCTTTCATTATTATTATGTCCATTCTGTTATAAATGAATGACATGCCTTCAATTTTAAAGGGCTCAAAGAGGGCATGTGCATAAGACGCTAATTGTTGTAATTAGAAATCTACACCTTATAAGCAATCTTAATGCCAACAAATAATGCATCAGATTTCATTAAATTGCTGTTATTTCGGACAAAACTGAGTCTTTTACCCCGTTAAAATGAATCAAAACATGAGCTAGGACAAAATGTCGCACATTGTCCCTGTTGGAGAAAAGGTTAATTGGTACACTCTGTCCCAACTTTTCTCACCGGCTAATCATTATGTCTTTACCTAGTTCATCTGCATCCAATCTCAACCCGAACACATTGACTCAGTATCAGGCCTTTTCCGTTTTGGTCGTCGATGATGAATTGGGTATGCAGGCTATCTTAAAGAAAGCACTAGGTAAGTTCTTTGGCAAGGTGTCGAGCGCAGGATCGGTTGAAGAGGCTGAAACGCTGCGTTCGAGCGAACATTTTGATCTGATTGTCCTTGATATCAACCTACCAGGCCGATCTGGCATTGAGTGGGAAGAGGCGTTTAACGACAACGACAAACGCGCCGATGTGATTTTCATGACGGGTTATGCCGATCTAGAGATGACCATATCCGCGCTTAAGCTTGGTGCTTCAGATTTTATTCTTAAGCCGTTCAACCTCGAACAGATGATACAAGCGGTTCTGCGTTGTATGGATAAGCGACTCGACCAAAGAATGCAGTACGCGTTGAAGCGTGATGTGAGTCGTCATATCAAGACTGAACTGATTGGCAATTCAGACAAGACCAAACAACTTAAATTGCTGATCAGTCAATTTGCACCGTCTCGAGCGTCCGTCTTGATAGAAGGTGAGTCGGGTACCGGCAAAGAGCTGGTTGCTCGTGGTGTACATGAAGCCAGTAAACGCACAGGTCCATTTGTGCCAATCAACTGTGGTGCGATTGCTCCAGAGCTTCTAGAAAGTGAACTGTTTGGACATACATCAGGCGCATTTACTGGTGCGAAGAAAAACCGTGAAGGTCTTTTCCGAGTCGCAAGTGGTGGCACCTTGTTCCTTGATGAAATTGGTGAAATGCCACTGCCAATGCAAGCTGCATTGCTACGCGTGTTAGAGCAAAGAACCATTCGTCCAGTCGGTAACGAAAAGGAAATTTCCGTTGACGTACGAGTGGTGGCGGCGACCAACCGAAATCTTCAAGAAGAGGTCGATAAAGGGCACTTCCGCCGCGATCTGTTCTACCGACTCAATGTACTTAAGATTGATGTGGTGCCATTGAGAGAGCGCCCGTCAGACCTGATTGAACTTGTTCCATACTTTACTCGTCTTTTATCGAGCGAGCTTGGCATGCCAGTTCCAAATTGGGCACATGAAGATATCTTGGCGTTGAACGAATACGAATGGCCGGGAAATATTCGTGAACTTAAAAACTTAGTCGAACGATGCATTCTTTTAGACAAGCCACCAGCACACTATTGGCGCGAGATTAATGGTGATCCTGTTCCCGCTAGCATTTCAGTGACGGTGTCACATGGTGCGGAAATGCCAAACTTGAATAATGCAGACGCTGCCGAGGGTTATCCAAACACTTGGACACTCAAAGAAGTAGAAAAATCTCATATAGAACAGCTGGTTAGTTTTCATGATGGCAATAAATCGGCAGCTGCAAGAGATCTTGGCGTCGCACGTAAAACGCTAGAGCGTAAGTACAAAGATTGGAACACAGAAGGCTCTGAATATGCCGATTAGACGTCGTTGGTGGTCAAAGTGGGCGTTCCGATTCAAAACCATGGTTCGCTACCGATTATTATTCCTAACATCAGCTCCGATCATTCTGACCTTGTGCGCGCTTGTGGCTATCACACTGTATTGGTCAATACGTTACACGTGGCAGGGCGCTCTGATTGATGTTGATGAACGCTTGGATGTTGCCGATAACAGTATTCACCTGATCCAAAATCAGCAAGCATACAACGTTCGTGCGTTCGCCGAGTCTTATAACTTTCGAACCAAACTCGCGAGTGATCTTTCACACGAAGAGCTAACTCGCTGGGTGTCTGAGAACAAATCTCGCTATGAGCTCGATTTTCTGCGCTGGCGCAGTGTCGAGAGCATGGAAAAGAAACTCGAATATCTAAACTTAACTCACAAGCCTTCATTTTTCAGTGTCTTAAGCCGTAATGAACTCAATTATCTCGATCGTGACCTCGCTAAAAAAGCGGAAGTTCCGATGCTCAACGGGCAAGAGGTCGAGACTCGCGGATTGGTAAGCCGAACCGTTGTATCCATCAAAGATGAACATGATCATGTGATTGGTTTTCTGGATGGTGGGATCTTACTGAATAACAGTACTCAACTTGTTGACCAAATCAGTAACCTTATCTATCCACAACGAGAAGGTTTTAATCGTCATATAGGAACGGTCACGGTTTTCCTTGATGATCTTCGTGTTAGCACCAACGTGCCTTTGAGCAGTGAAGACAGTGTAGGGCGCGCCATTGGTACACGTGTTTCTCACGAGGTTCACTCGAAAGTCTTGAATGAAGGTAAAGAGTGGCTAGATCGAGCGTATGTTTACGATGCTTGGTACATCACAGCTTACCAACCAATCCATGACCAGTTTAATAATGTGATTGGTATGCTTTACACCGGTTATTTGATTTGGCCGCTGATAGAAACGTACTTAACCAACCTTGGCGAAATTAGCATTACCATTGTGTTGCTTCTGTTGGCATCCGGTTTGATCGTTCACCGTGGCGCACGTGATCTTTTCAACCCAATCGAACGCATTCATAAAGTGGTGAAGCTAGTACAGATGGGGCAAGACAAGCGAATTGGTACGCTAGGTTTGGATGATCAACACGAACTGACACTGCTCGCTAAACAGTTCGATAAGATGTTGGATCTACTGCACGAGCGTAATCAAGAGATTCAACAAGCGGCGTCTGAACTAGAGTGCAAAGTGCATTCTCGTACCGCGAGTTTGAAAGAGAAAACTGAAGAACTTGAACTGCACATCAAGCTTCTCAATCAAGCCAGAGATAAGCTGGTGGTCAATGAAAAACTGGCCGCGTTAGGTGAATTAACGGCAGGTATTGCTCATGAGATCAATAATCCAACCGCCGTGATTCTTGGCAACGTTGAACTGATGAAGTTTGAACTGGGCGATGAAGTGAGCCGTGTAGATGAGGAAGTCCACGCGATCATGGAGCAGATTGACCGAATTCGAAATATCACACGAAGCCTGCTTCAATACAGCCGTCACGGCGGCGTACAAGACGAAATTACGTGGCAACATATCAACCCAATAGTGGATGAAAGTATTACGCTCGTAAAAACAGGTGCGAAGAAGAAAGGCATTGTGTACGTATCGCAGCTGAACGCTAAAACCTCAGTCGAGGTCAATCGAAACCAATTGCTACAGATTCTGGTTAACCTACAAATGAACGCGATTCATGCAATGGACGGTCAGGGCACGTTAACCATTTCGAGTGAAGACTGGGTTGAAAATGGTGTGTCTCATGGCGCTATCGTTCATGTTCAAGATGAAGGCTGCGGTATTAAGGAAGAACAACTGAAACGTATCTTCTCGCCTTTCTATACCACCAAACGAGATGGCACGGGCTTAGGGTTGTCAGTATCTCAGAGTATCTTGAGCCAAACTGGCGGCGAGATCCGAGTTGAATCTGAGGTAGGTAAGGGAAGTTGCTTTAGTATCTATCTTCAACAGAAAGCGACACCTCAATTGCTTGTATCAAACCTATAAGTTCTAAGAACTCATTCACTGATATTATCATCTGATAATATTTCTAACGCGCTTGGGCTATTACACGAACGTTTTAGCCCAAGCACGAAAATTCCGCACTACTAATCTATCGCAAACCAAATCTCAACTCGCTGCAAATGAGGTACTCCAAGCCTCACAATCGCTCGCAGAAGACAGTCAGAAAATGGCGAACACTACAGAACACCTTACTGAGCAATTGAAATACTTTAAGGTTTAGCATCAATAGGACTATTAGCTTAAAGATAAAAAGCTCATAAAAAACACCTCCGCACTTGCGATAAGTTCGGAGGTGTTTTTATTTATGGCTAGTCATTTGCTATAAGCAACAAACGTCTAAAGCATCAAGCCTAATGCGCCGCTACTGAAATTTTCGGTGGGTTGATGTTGTGCTTCTTAAACTCTTTCATCACACGCAAAGTAATGTCGGTTTCAAACAGCTTCTCATACGCAGTATCCACAACGTAAGCCTTACAAGTTAGCTGTATTGCTAGGTAGTTATCGGTAATCGTCTGTTTAACCAAAACCGTTACAGGTTTCGGCAAGTGGATATAACGACTTGAAGACGCCGCTTCTTGAATCAGATCGCGGGCTAGGGTGATGTCTTCATCCATACCAACGTAAAACGGAATCACCACCTGCATGTCCAACGCACCGTAGTTACCACTGGTGGTCACTTCATTTAAGAACTTGTTGTTAGGAATGGTAATGATGTCATCGTTCAGCGTTCTCATTCGCACTGAACGCAAACCGATGGTAATGATATCTCCGTAGTTGCCTTCGAACGTGACGCGGTCACCAACTTGAAAGGGTCTATCAATCATTACCGTGATGCCCGCGATGAATGAAGCTGCCAAATCTTTAAGCGCAAAGCCGACTGACACGGCGAGTGTACCACCAATCAAAGCCAGTATTTGGTCGTTGATTCTAAAGCTCATCATGAACACGATAAGACCGGTGCTCACATAGATGAAGAACTGAGTAAACGACTGCAGTTTTTGTAGTAGCATTCGATATTGCACGAACTGACTACCAAAGCTGGTCACTAACGAGTTGATGAACTTAAGCAATAACCACATCGCAGCAATAACGATCATGGAGAAGAACACGCCGCTCCATCGCACAAGGCTCGCTATTTTAGATATGTTTTCTACGTTAGCTAACTCTTCCGTCGCAAAGGTCGGGAAACTGACAGCACTTGCCAAGCCAACAAATAGTAGGATAAATAACTTCTTCATTTTACTTCACCAGTAGATGTTGACGGTCGAGAACGTTCGTAATATGGCGGAACCAGTGCTCAGAAATCCGAGCCTTTTCTTCATGCCAACCAATATAACCACGGCTTTCAAAGTAACGCAGAATCCCCGTTATCTCTGCCGTGCTCAGCTGTGTACATTCAGACAATACTTCCGGAGAAGCGATTTCCAGTTGTACGATAGAACGAAGTACAGCCAGCATAGGTTTCGGCATATTTTCCAGCTCCTGGGCTTCAGGAACATGGAACAGACGCACCACGGCTTGATCTGTCTCTTTGTTTCGGTTCAAAGAGAGTCGGAAGAAACGCAGCGCAACGGTAGGGTTGCCATCAGAATAGTGCCACAAAATTCGATAGAAACCTTGGCGTGCACGTTCTTCTTCACTCATATCATCTTGGTCCCATTGCTTAGGGACTACTAAACCATCAAAAGACAACGGCTTCTCAAGCTCCGTATTGATACGGCTATTTAGAAGTTCACCCACTTGTTTCTCTGTCCAACGCGGAAGGAAACACACCAAGTCAAACAGCAAACGTTCGCCACGCGCTCTATCCACAAATCGCCAGCTTGATTTGGCGATCGATATCACGACACGGTGGTTCTTTTTAGAACGACGCAGAAGGTTGGTCAAACGAATCAAATCAGACAGGCCACCGACCATTGGTTGCACCAGTCGTTGTGCGTTATCAATCGCGATAAGGTAAGTGGTATTGCTCTTACGAAGATGCGCTAATATTTGAATTTCAGTCGCTTCTTCGTCCAAGCCAATGCTCACGGCTAAATGCGCTAAAAGCTCTTGGTAACCCGCATAAGGGCAACTCACGTATACAGGCTCAGCGTTAGAGACTTTGTGCAGTAAGGTATATAGCAGCGTTGTCGCGCCGACACCACGTTCGCCAGACACAATACAGATAGCCGGGCTGTCTGACATTAAGTAGCGTGATAACTGCTTAATTTCATCTCCCGCGTAATCTATCAACGTACTGTCGATATTACCCGGAAGAATGTATTCATAGGTTTGATCGCCTTTGATTCGAACCAAGTTTTGCTGATTCTTATCAAGGTCAGACTGTTTAGCAACTTCAATTCTAAATAGATAAGCTAAGGCCTGGCTAAACAAAGTGTAATTGGATAGCAGGGCCATAATTCGATGTTGAAAGTTGTAAACACTCAACCACACGATGCCAATGGCCGTCGCCAATATATTAAGTAAGAAGGTATCCTTGCGGTTTACTGCCCAATTCACCCAAACCGGGCGATCAGAGATGTGTTGCAACGTATTGAAGACCTTCGCTCTCCATAGTCTGAGAACTGAGATCGTGACCAGCACAAACCAGAAAAACAGAGCGCTGTAAATCCAGCTGTAAATCGTACCTTTGCCTAGCGTAATACTTGATATCTGGAGAATCACACCCGCAACGATGAAGCTCCACACGTAACGACGAATAGTCGATAGGCGTAGTACTATCACTTCTTGATTTGATGTACGACCTAAACGGTAGGCAAATTCCAAAATAAAGCTGATGGCAATCGAACCACCTAGAATCCACCAAGTGAAGATCTCCAGGAAAATCAAATGTTGAAGACTAGGGATACTAGAAAGCACTCTCAATGACAATGTGATGGCAATTAGCCAAGCAATCGCACGATCAGCGCGGCTGATATACCAAATCACGCGAACCAGAAAAGGAGGGTTCGTTTTCGCTTCAAGAAAGTTAATTCGAAACAGTTCAATCAAGCGGGTGCTGTTGGCAAGCCACCACACTAAACCGAAGTAGATGAATAACACTTTTAGTGAGGCACCAATCACTGGCACTGGCGAAATAAAGATGTCTTTAACAAGCGCTTTAAAGCTACGAATTTGGAAATAAACAAGATACTCAATGTTGAGCTTGGTTAATTCCCACTCTTGCTTAAATTGAGTTACGCCGTAGGGGCCAAAACCCGTTAGGCGCTCTTTATTAGCGGAATTCGTCTGCTCTAACAGGTGTTGCTTGCTCACATTCAAGCTATTCAAAGTGACGTAACTGGTTTGAACGGCAAACCATTGATCGGCGTCGTTGTTCGCTCTGTAGGCTTTTATCTGTTGCTCGAAGGTTTTGATTTCCTGCTTTTGAACTTGTAGCACTTCAGCGAGCAATATATTGACTTGGCGTCTGTCCGACGGTTCCATAAAGAGGGGGTCGGGTAACGAATCAATTCGATCATCGAGATCAACAGCAGAATCGGATACCTGCGGCTGAGATTGTAAGTCATATTCCAAGTTGGCATGACTAGGCCAAGAGAGAATGGCCAAAGTGAGGATTAAGAAGCGCGATAGTGAACGCATAAAAGTCTCTTAGAATTATGAGGTTAGGATTACTATAGTTAGATAATCTGACTTTGTGAAATCCAACCCCGTGTCGGGGGCGAGTACTTTATTCCTGTTTCGAGCGATTTTGTCATGAAATTGTCAGGGATTAGGCTAGTATTTGAGCATCTTTATTATGTCTTCTGTTGCGTTGATCGGGTTGGCTTTTACTGTGACCAATCAGCATACGATATATTCAATGGTTGGCATGATTTGGGACGTTATATACCGCCCATTATGGTGCGCTGTTCGATATTTTGTTTTTCCTTAAAATCGACGGTTTTACGGCGATAAATAGAAAACCAAAAATGTGAGTCAGTTCAAACTATGATTTGGCTAGGTTATCACTCACTTAATGGCCAGTAATTGCAATCAATACTTGCAGTTAAAGCCCTGAACAAGTAACGTTGCGGCGTTTTTCACATTAAAAAGGTAATGGCATTGATCTCCACAGCAAATATCACCCAACAATTCGGCGCTAAGCCACTTTTCGAAAATATTTCAGTTAAGTTCGGCGAAGGCAACCGCTACGGTTTAATCGGCGCGAATGGCTGTGGTAAATCGACGTTCATGAAGATCCTATCTGGTGAACTTGAGCCAAGTGCTGGTAACGTAAGCTACGATCCAAACGAGCGCGTTGCTAAGCTAAACCAAGACCAGTTTGCTTACGAAGAATTCACGGTAATCGACACGGTTATCATGGGTCACAAAGAGCTTTGGGCTATTAAGCAAGAGCGTGACCGCATTTACTCTTTGCCAGAAATGAGCGAAGAAGACGGCATGAAAGTGGCTGACCTTGAAGTTCAGTTCGCTGAAATGGACGGTTACATGGCAGAAGCTAAAGCTGGTGAGCTTCTTCTAGCGGTAGGTATTGAAGAATCAATGCACTTCGGTCTGATGAGCGAAGTAGCACCGGGTTGGAAACTTCGTGTTCTATTGTCTCAAGTACTGTTTGCAGACCCGCATATCATGCTTCTTGACGAACCAACGAACAACCTGGACATGGACACCATCAAGTGGTTGGAAGACACGCTAAACCAACGTAACTGCACAATGATCATCATTTCGCACGACCGTCACTTCCTAAACTCTGTTTGTACACACATGGCTGACCTTGATTATGGCGAACTTCGTCTATTCCCAGGTAACTACGATGAGTACATGACGGCTGCGACTCAAGCTCGTGAGCGTCTACTGTCTGACAACGCTAAGAAGAAAGCACAAATTGCTGAACTTCAAACGTTCGTATCTCGTTTCTCTGCTAACGCATCTAAAGCGAAGCAAGCAACGTCACGTGCTAAGCAGATCGATAAGATCCAACTAGACGAAGTTAAAGCGTCTAGCCGTCAAAACCCATTCATCCGTTTCGAACAGTCTAAAGAGCTATTCCGTAACGCACTTGTGGTTGAAAACCTATCTCAAGGTTTTGAAGAAGACCTATACAACAAGTTCGACGGTATTTTCGAAGTAGGTGAGCGTGTTGCTATCATCGGTGAGAACGGTGTGGGTAAAACAACACTACTTAACACACTAGCTGGCGCTCTTGAGCCTCGCACAGGTGAGTACAAGTGGTCTGAAAACTCAAACATCGGTTACTACGCTCAAGATCACGCACACGATTTCGAGACAGACATGAACTTGTTTGATTGGATGAGCCAATGGCGCCAAGAAGGCGAAGACGAGCAAGTTGTTCGTGGCTTCCTAGGTCGTATGCTATTTGGTCAAGACGACATTAAGAAATCTGTAAAGGTTATCTCTGGTGGTGAGCAAGGTCGTATGCTTCTTGGTAAAATCATGATGCATAAACCAAACATCCTGCTAATGGATGAGCCAACAAACCACATGGATATGGAATCTATCGAAGCGCTTAACTTGGCTCTTGAGAACTACAAAGGCACATTGTTCTTCGTATCTCACGACCGTGTATTCGTAGACTCGCTTGCAACTCGTATCCTTGAAATCAAAGATGGCAAGATCAACGATTTCCGCGGTACTTACGCTGAGTTCTTGAAAGCACGCGGCTAAGCTTTAAGTTAGCCTTAGTTTTCAACTCTATGCGTTGGAAATTAAGCTATAAATTGAAAATTAAAAACGCCGTCATACTAAAAAGCATGACGGCGTTTTTGTATCTAGCTAAGTTTCTATGTATTTATCCTTGATGGGTCACTAACTATTTACATCAGAACTTTACAATTAGAAGCGGTTAGTGAATCACCAATCAAACCTACGCTTTTTTCCGACTGCTGATTATTCACCTTTCACATCAAAGTCAATCTTGTCTGCACCCGTGAACACTTGGAAGCGTAAACCTTTAGCGCGAGCAATCGTAGTGATGCCGAACTTCTGCGCTAAATCTAAGCCCATTTGTGTAACGCCAGAGCGTGACAGTAGAACAGGGATTCCCATCTGCGCAACCTTAATCACCATCTCAGACGTTAAACGGCCTGTGGTGTAGAAGATCTTATCTTCACCTGTCTCTTTGTTAAGCCACATCTCACCAGCCAATGTATCAACGGCATTGTGTCGGCCAACATCTTCAACAAACGATAGAACCTTGTCGTCTTTGCAAACAGCACAGCCATGAACCGCACCCGCTTTCTTGTAGGTGTCGTTATAATGAGTCAGCGCTTCTAGAGCCGTATAGATTTCAGATTGCTTAATCTTGGTTTGAGGCACTTGGTAATCTTCCAATTGCTTCATCACGTTGCCATACATGGTACCTTGGCCACAGCCAGAGGTAACTGTCTTCTTCTTAAGCGCTTGCTCAAGTTGGCTCGTATCTTCTTTGGTGATAACCGCTGCTGAGCTGGTTTCCCAGTCGATGATGATTGATTCAACGGCTTCTGGATCAGAAAGGAAGCTTTGGTTTTTCAAATAACCCAAGACTAATGCTTCCGGGCGTGAACCCAATGTCATTAGAGTTACGATCTCTTTCCAGTTCAACATAACGGTAAGAGGGCGCTCGCACGCAATTTGTTTCGTTAGCTTTTCGCCATATTCATCAAACACTTCAACTTCGATGGTCTGAAGTGGGTTTTCACTGGTTTTTATTATGTTTGGTTTTACCACAGTCATTTCCTACTTAATGAGATAGCGATTTTATGAGATAAGAAGTCAACAAGAGCAATAAGGCTCTCATTCATTAATGCGCTAGTTTGTTGATTCGCTATGGCCTAGATTTCGATTATCGTTCTCGAACATGCCATAGATCTGTGAATACATAGCTCTGTGAAGAACATTAGCGAATTAGCTAAAGCAAATCTTATTCCAAAATAACGGGGATTGATGGAAACATGAAGCATTAGATTAAAATAGCGCAAAATATGAGAGTTCACCGGGTGGAGTTGTCTGAAATAACCAGTATCGACTAACGTTATAGTGACAACTTGATAACGAACGCTATAGATACGCTCTCACAGTTAATCCGTATTGGCGTGTTTATTGCTTTATGGGGTGTATATGAATGCACACAGTACAAAATGTCCTAAGTGCATTCAGACCAAAGAAAATCAATTGGGTGAAGTATGTCTGAGATAAAAGAATTCAAAGAACAATATGAAAAAACAGAAGCAGCTTGGCCAATCGGTGTCCAAAGAATAGAGAAAGAGATCAAAACTGGCATTTGGGTAACAACTCAATGGGAACTCATCGGTTTTGAATTATCACCTGAACATGAAACCCCAGACGTATGTTTGCTTCAGTTGCACAAAGACGAACGTACCGACTACCGCTTCAATCTAAGCTCTCAGCAACCTAAGCTATTCTTAGTTATGGATAATGTTGACTCCGGTAAACCTATTATTCAATTACTGACAGCATCACAAACAGTCGCAGGCCAATACATGGACGGAGATAACCAAGTATTGTCTTACGACATGCCATTGCCTGTACAAGCTTGGATGGAAGCATTCATCGGTCGTCATGGCGAGTTATTAGAAGCAAGACGTAAGAAACGTAAAGGCGCGGGTCGATCAAATGGCAACTAACTTTTTTAGCCGTTGGTCTCAACGAAAGCTTGATGAATCAACCGACCAACCTTTAGAAGCGCAACAAACGCTTGAGGAAACTGAGCTTACTTCCACTGAGGCTTCGTCTGCTGCTTCATCTATAGACGCAGAAACATCGGAGTCACTAGAACGTGGAACTTTGGAAAAAGAGTCTCCAGAACACGCTGTCGATTCTCAAACTATTGACTCTCAGGAGATAGCATCAGAAACGACTGAAGACTTGTCTGTTGCTCAATTATTGGTGTCAGAAGCTTCAGAAAGCGTAAAAAAAGCCGCATTACGTAAGTTATTTCTCTCAGAAGAGTTTAACGTACGTGATGGCTTAGACGATTACGATGACGATTACAGTAATTTGAAGTCTCTTTCTGAAGGGGTTGCGGAAACCTTGCGTGATTGGGTTAAAGACAAAACGGAAGAAGAAACTGCGCCAGAAGAAGAGCAAATCATTGATAATAAAGACGAAGGTGAAGTTTTAGAAAATTCTGAAAGCGATCTTGAGGTATCTGATAATAAACTTGAAACGTCAGAAAGTGCCGAAATAACCGAACAAGAAAAAGAACTGTATAAAAACACAGTATCGGATAATAACGCTACAATGTCAGACGAAGCAGACCTGAAAGAGGTGGGACAAAATATACCACACAAAGAATAGGTACATTTTGACTAAACACTCAATGAACCGCTTGCGACAAAATGTCCCAAGCGGTTTTTTTATACGCACAATAAACGTTATATAGGATTAAATCACTGAAATATAAGGCATATTAAATTGGCATGGCATTTGCAAAATAACGTTCATTATCAACTTTTTTGTAGATAGACGAGTTCACGGTCTGACGAACGACACACTGGCTAAAGGGTTAGTTGTTAACGGATTACTCAGCAAGTTCTCTCTCGCTTACTACAATAAAGGTTGAACAGATTATCCATGTCCAAAGATGGAACTGAGCAATGCTTAAACAATTATTAGAACAAGCAAATTCAAATAACGCTAAAGCAAGACTGTATGCATTTGAAAATACAGTTGAGTTAACAAATCTGATTCCACCTACTGTTAGCTACGAAAGCGGCGGTAATACACTTGTTATTGGTCCAACTGCGATCATTGAAAGTGCTGCGGCTCAATTACCTCAGTTAACAAGCCTAACACTGCTTTCGACAGATGGTGTGAAGGCAACGAATACTGAGTCAGAGCTTTACTACGCAAATGCTGTTCAGGTTTCAGGGTTCCTTGGTACGTTCGAAGTTCTAATCGAAAACAAAGGCCGAACCAATAACCTTGCAAAAGTAGCAATCAATCATGACTGTTTTGATGTGGTTTTGGACTTATGTCTGAATAGCTGCATGACTGAAGAAGTGCCTGTTCCCGGTTATTACCCAGTAGGTCGTGGTTATCCAAAACTGGCTGAAGCGTTAGAAGAAATTCCTACGTTAATGGGCACGTTTGATAAGCCTAAGTTCTTCCGTCTAGACACTGACCTTTGTGCACACAGTTCTCGTGGTGTTAAAGGTTGTGAGCGTTGTGTTGATGCTTGTCCTGCTGGTGCACTTTCAAGTGAAGGCTCAGATAAGACGGGTCATAAGATCGAGATTAACCCTTACCTATGTCAAGGCGTGGGTACTTGTGCAACGAGCTGTCCGACAGAAGCTATCTCTTACGCATTACCTAACCCTGACGATACTCAAAAATTCATTGAACGTACGCTAGCTAACTACGAGCAAGCGGGTGGTCTGGATCCAATCGTACTTATCTGTAGCTCACGTCATGAGACTTACAACGTGATGGCTCTTAAAGCGCTACCAGATAACGTGATTCCAATTGTCGTAGAAGAACTGCCATCTATTGGTATCGATACTTGGTTTGCAGCTTTAGTTAATGGCGCAACTCAGGTTCTGTTTGCCGCATCTCGCTTTATGCCAGAAACGATCATTCGTGTTCTGAATAACGAAGTAGGGATTGCTCAAGAACTACTAGATCAAATCGGTATTCCAAAAGAAACCATCGATATTCTGTACTTAGAATCTCTACGTGAATGTCCTCCAACACTTTGTGTGGATTCATTCGACCTTGCACTTGGCGATCTTCAAGGCAACAAGCGCCAACGTCTATTTACAGCACTTGATGCGATGTCTTCAGCTCGTATTCCTGTTGAAAATATTGTTGAGCTTCCGTCAAACGCACCTTACGGCAACGTTTCGTGTGATAGCAAAGATTGTACGTTATGTATGAGCTGTGTGGCTGTGTGTCCGACACGTGCGCTTCATACCGACGGGGCTTCTCCATCACTTAAATTTGTAGAACAAGACTGTATTCAATGTGGCTTGTGTGAAAAGGCATGTCCTGAAAATGTTCTGACTCTTACGCCTCGTATGAACTGGGTAAAAGAAGAACGTCAAAAAGCAGTTGTGATTCATGAAGAGAAAGCTGCGGAATGTGTACGTTGCCATAAACCATTCGCACCTCAGTCTATGA
Organism: Vibrio sp. 10N.222.55.C6; assembly: GCF_041473395.1. Lineage (NCBI taxonomy): Bacteria > Pseudomonadati > Pseudomonadota > Gammaproteobacteria > Vibrionales > Vibrionaceae > Vibrio > Vibrio sp. 10N.222.55.C6. Next base: position 34,756 of record NZ_JBFRSD010000024.1, on the reverse strand, counting down.
TTGACATGTTACAGAACAAGTTACGCGGTCACTCTCACTTTTCAGATGAAGCAGCGATTAATCGTATTGCTATGTGTGAAGACTGCCGTGTGGTGGATATGTTCGATTCAATGGCTCAAGACCCATTGAAACAATTGAAATACTAGGAGTTAGCCTTGGAAACGAATTTGGATCAGGCACAAGAACAGACACTAAGAACTGAGATCTATTTGGTTCTATCCGCACTGTTTCGCAGCGCACCTTCTGAAGAGGTGATCGACTTTCTAAAAACACTCGATATTGAAGCGTCTGAAAGCGCAATGCAAAAGGCTTGGATTGCCATTCAACAAGCGGCAACAGAATCAAACCGTGAAGCTCTTGAAGACGAATATCAAGATTTGTTCATCGGTATTGGGCGTGGAGAAGTCGTTCCATTTGGTTCTTGGCATCGCACTGGCGCCATGATGGAAAAACCATTGGCAGAGATTCGTCATGACTTAGAGCTTTTAGGCATTGAGCGTGACGATCAAGTGAAAGAGCCGGAAGATCATATCGCAGCACTGTGTGAAGTGATGGCGATGCTAACGGCTGAAGAAGAAGCACTGCAACAGGCGGTATTCAATAAGCACCTTGGCCCTTGGTTTAACTCTTTCACGCGTCAGCTTGAAGGGGCAGAAAGCGCGAACTTCTACAAATCGGCCGCTCAACTGTGTGAAGCATTCTTAACGTTAGAACAAGTGCGTTTTAGCGTGAATACAAAAAGCAGTAAGCACAAATTAAAGATTGATGTGAAAAACGTCACTGATTACGAGTAATCGAGCAGTACGCGATTATATCGATAGAGGGGCATTAAGCCTCCAAAAAAAGATCTACCGTAAGGTAAGGAAGCAATGATGAAAGATAATAAAGATATAAATACAAGCCGTAGGGATCTACTCAAAGGCTTGACGACTGCAGCCGTTGCTGGTGCCGTTGTCGCTGGTACAACTAAAGTGGCAACCGCTTCAGAAACTGTTGAAATTTCGAAAGAAGACGTGAAGAAGACAGGGTATCGTGAGACGCAACACATTCGCGATTACTACGACACACTTTAGGAGATAACGGATGAAACTTGTCAAACGCTCCGATAGTGTGAGCAAAGAAACCAATCAGCTAGGTGTGTCTCGACGTGCCTTCATGAAAAACACTTCATTAGCTGCTGGTGGCGCAGTGGTAGGCGCAAGTCTATTTGCACCAGGTATGATGAAGAAAGCACAGGCTAAATCAGTCGATCCAGAAGCGAAAACAGAAGTGAAACGTACTATCTGTTCTCACTGTTCTGTGGGTTGTGGTATCTACGCTGAAGTTCAAAATGGCGTATGGACAGGTCAAGAGCCTGCATTCGATCACCCATTCAACGCTGGTGGACACTGTGCGAAAGGTGCAGCACTTCGTGAGCACGGCCACGGTGAACGTCGTCTTAAGTACCCAATGAAATTGGAAGGCGGTAAGTGGAAGAAGCTTTCTTGGGAACAAGCGATTGAAGAGATCGGTAACAAAGCGCTAGAACTTCGTAAAGAGTCTGGCCCTGATTCAGTTTACTTCCTAGGTAGTGCGAAACACAGTAACGAGCAAGCTTATGCATTCCGTAAGATGGCTTCGCTTTGGGGCACCAACAACGTTGACCACCAAGCACGTATTTGTCACTCAACCACAGTAGCCGGTGTTGCGAACACTTGGGGTTACGGTGCAATGACAAACTCGTTCAATGACATGCACAACTGTAAATCGATGCTGTTCATTGGTTCAAACCCAGCAGAAGCTCACCCAGTAGCGATGCAACACATCTTGATCGCGAAAGAGAAGAACAACTGTAAGATCGTTGTTGCGGATCCTCGTCGTACGCGTACTGCTGCGAAATCAGATCACTACGTTTCTCTTCGTCCAGGTTCTGACGTTGCGTTTATCTGGGGTGTGTTATGGCACGTCTTTGCAAACCAATGGGAAGACAAAGAGTTCATTAAACAACGTGTATTCGGCATGGACGAGATCCGTGAAGAAGTCGCGAAGTGGAGCCCAGCTGAAGTTGAGCGCGTTACTGGCGTAAGTGAACAAGACGTATACCACACCGCGAAACTACTTTCTGAAAACCGTCCGGGTTGTATCGTTTGGTGTATGGGTGGTACTCAGCACACGACTGGTAACAACAACACACGCGCTTACTGTGTACTTGAGCTTGCGCTAGGTAACATCGGTAAATCAGGCGGCGGTGCAAACATCTTCCGTGGTCACGATAACGTACAGGGCGCAACTGACCTTGGCGTACTGTCAGACACACTTCCAGGCTACTACGGCTTGTCTGAAGGTTCTTGGCGTCACTGGTCAAAAGTTTGGGATATCGACTTTGACTGGGTGAAAGGCCGTTTCGACGACAACGCATACGGCGGTCAAAAACCAATGAACAGTGCAGGTATTCCTGTATCTCGTTGGGTTGATGGCGTACTTGAAGACAAAGACAAGATTCGCCAACGCGAAAACATCCGTGCCATGTTCTACTGGGGTCACGCGGTGAACTCTCAGACTCGTGGTCCAGAGATGAAAAAAGCGATGCAGAAGCTGGATATGATGGTTATTGTTGACCCATACCCAACGGTTGCAGCGGTAATGAATGATCGTACCGACGGCGTTTACCTGCTACCAGCAACGACTCAGTTTGAAACCTACGGCAGTGTAACGGCGTCAAACCGTTCTCTACAGTGGCGTGACAAGGTTGTTGATCCTCTATTCGAATCTAAACCTGACCACGAAATCATGTACCTGCTTTCTAAGAAGCTTGGTTTCTCTGATCAGCTGTTCAAAAACATCCGTGTTGAGAACAACCAACCACTGATTGAAGATATTACACGTGAATTCAACAAAGGTATGTGGACAATCGGCTACACAGGCCAAAGCCCTGAACGTTTGAAAGAACACCAACAGAATTGGCACACATTCCACAAAACGTCTCTAGAAGCAGAAGGCGGTCCAGCAAATGGCGAGACTTACGGTCTACCTTGGCCATGTTGGGGCACACCAGAGATGAAACATCCGGGTACACACATCCTTTACGATACGTCTAAGACGGTTGCTGAAGGTGGTGGTAACTTCCGTACTCGTTTTGGTGTTGAGTTTGAAGGTCAAAGCCTACTGGCAGAAGACAGCTACTCGAAAGGCTGTGAGATCAAAGACGGCTACCCAGAGTTCAGTGACAAACTGCTGAAACAACTGGGGTGGTGGGACGACCTAACAGCAGAAGAAAAAGCCTCTGCTGAAGGTAAAAACTGGAAGACTGACGTTTCTGGTGGCATCCAACGTGTGGCTATCAAGCATGGTTGTATCCCGTTTGGTAATGCGAAAGCGCGTGCGATTGTTTGGACATTCCCAGACCGCGTACCTCTACACCGTGAGCCACTTTACACGCCACGTCGTGATCTTGTTGCTGATTACCCAACTTGGGATGACAAAGAAGCGATTTTCCGTGTTCCTACGTTGTACAAGTCAATTCAAGACCAAGACAAGTCTGCTGAATACCCAATCATTTTGACTTCTGGTCGTCTGGTTGAGTACGAAGGTGGTGGTGAAGAAACCCGTTCTAACCCTTGGCTAGCAGAACTACAGCAAGAGATGTTTGTTGAAGTGAACCCGAAAGATGCAAACGACATCGGCTTTAAAGACGGTGACGATGTTTGGGTTGAGGGTGCAGAGAAGGGCCGTATTAAGGTGAAAGCGATGGTAACTCGTCGTGTGAAACCGGGTCTGGCATTCATCCCATTCCACTTCGGTGGTAAGTTCCAAGGCGAAGATTTGCGTTCTAAATACCCAGAAGGCACTGATCCTTACGTTATTGGTGAAGCTGCTAACACAGCAACCACATACGGTTACGACCCTGTCACGTTGATGCAGGAAACGAAAGTAACCCTTTGTAATATTCGTAAAGCGTAAGGAGTCTTAAAATGGCTAGAATGAAATTTCTTTGTGACACCAAGCGTTGTATCGAATGTAACGGTTGTGTCACTGCATGTAAGAATGAAAATGATGATGCTCTGGAATGGGGTATTCAACGTCGTCGCGTTGTGACACTGAACGATGGCGAACCAGGTGAAAACTCTATCTCAGTAGCGTGTATGCACTGTACTGATGCCCCTTGTATGGCAGTTTGCCCGGCAGACTGTTTTGAACATACGGAAGACGGCATCGTACTTCACAATAAAGATCTGTGTATCGGTTGTGGTTACTGCTTGTTTGCTTGTCCGTTTGGCGCACCTCAATTTCCTAAACAGGAAGCCTTTGGTGAGCGCGGTAAAATGGACAAATGTACCTTCTGTGCTGGCGGCCCAGAAACAGAGCCAGGTTCTGTGGAAGAACGTCAGAAGTACGGTGCGAACCGTATTGCTGAAGGCAAGCTACCAATGTGTGCTTCTTTATGTTCGACCAAAGCACTGCTAGCGGGTGATGCAGAGAAAGTCTCTGATGTATTCCGCCAGCGTGTTGTTGAACGTGGTGCGAAGGGTGCAGGCTGGACAGACGGCAATGACCTTTCTTACGATGCGATGAAGAGCTAGTTAGGAGAGACATATGCTTACAATGTTTAAGCGTCTCTTCCTTGTTGTGCTGCCAATGTTGGCAGCACTAACAATGCTGTCTCCTTTGAGTCATGCATCTGAGACGAACTCATCACAAACTCAATCGAGCTCTGCTGAAAGAGAAATCACACAACTTGCTGGCGCTGATTTTTGGCGACAAGTAAGAAACGGTGAAGAAGGTTACACCACATCTCAATCGGCTGAGCACGGTGTGTTGATCAGTACCCCAGGTCAAGCGTGGTACATATTGAAAGAGAAGTGGATGTCACCAGCCGGTGCTGTCGCTATCTTTGGCAGTATTGCTTTCGTTACTCTAATGTACGTTGTGATTGGCCCATTAATGCTGAGTGCGCCAAGAACAGGCCGCAAGATCAAACGTTGGTCTCGACTAGACCGTGCCTTGCACTGGAGTATGGCGTTTACCTTCTTAACACTGGCGTTCAGTGGTTTGATGTTGGTTTACGGTAAGCACTTCTTGAAGCCGTACATTCCAACAGACCTTTGGGGCTTCATCGTTCTATTGGCGAAGCAATACCACAACTACATCGGCCCGATTTTCTATGTGCTGTTGATGGCTGTTCTCATCAAGTGGTGGCGCAAGTCTATTTTCAAGATGGTCGATGTACAGTGGTTCATGAAACTGGGTGGTATGGTCGGGAAACATAAAGGTTCTCATCCATCTGCAGAGTTTTCGAACGCGGGTGAAAAAGCACTGTTCTGGCTATTGATTGTTATGGGTAGTGTGGCTGCGATCAGTGGCTTGGTTTTAGACTTCCCAATCTTCGGTCAAACCCGTCGAGATATGGAGCTCTCAAACCTAGTCCACATGTTGGCTGCTTTGATCCTTATCTGTGGTTTCGTGTTCCACATCTACATCGGCTTGTTCGGTATGGAAGGGGCACTAGAAGGCATGGTAACAGGCGAAGTTGATGAGACTTGGGCTAAAGAGCACCATGATCTTTGGTACAAAGAAGTGATGGAACAAGAGAAAAACGGCGTTGAACAAAGCGCTAACGCAGCAACAGAGAAAACGGAAGGGGTGAATAAGAATGAACAAACCTCATAAAGGTATTTGGGTCGCTTACATACTAAGCTGCTTTACGCCATTTACTTGTCTTCTCTCTGGTGTGGTTGCCATCATCTACGCGGGCTATCGTTTAGATAAAGGCGAAGATGGTGAAGTAGTGGATACCCATTACTACGGCTTGATTCGCTCGTTCTTCTTGAACTTGACGTTCTTTGTTGTACTTATCGTGACAGTAGCGACCTCTAATGGCGTGTTGATCGGTGTGAACGATTACTGGTATCAAAATCATATTATCGATGACATCGCTTACTACATACCGTATGTAGGCATGTTGTTCGGTGGTGTTGCGATTGTGGTTTGGTTTATTCGTATGTATCAAGGTATGCAGCGTTTAAGTCAAAACCTACCGCAAAACCCGACAACAGGTCCAAACTTGTAGTCGAGTATCGGCTCACTAGATAGCGAATTATCTAGCACAATAGTCCTTTTGAAAGCCCAATGATTTCGGTCATTGGGCTTTTTGTTTCTAATCAGCAACGAAACTTAATGAAGCATAGTATTGACCGCTTCAATATGGTGCAACTCCCTTAATTGGTGCAATTCTTGTTTCCATTTTCACGCTCATTAAGAACCAAGAAAGTGCACCGATAAATTTATTATCAATTAATCAGTAAGTTAAAAGCAAAAACTGTTGCACGAAAATTACACCACACACTTGGAACGCATCTTGCGTTCACTGTTGAGTCTTTAATTAATTACAACATTGAATCGCACGATATCAGTGCAAATCAAATAAAGCGAAGGAGAATGCTTTAATGAGTGAAACGGTGACTCAAGTTCATAGTGCAGTACAAACCCTTACCCAAAGTTCAGATACTTTATTCCTATTACTCGGCGCCATCATGGTTTTCTTGATGCACGCTGGCTTTGCATTTCTAGAAGTCGGTACCGTTCGAAAGAAGAACCAAGTCAACGCGCTGGTTAAGATCCTTTCCGACTTTGGTGTCTCCGCCATTGCTTACTTCTTTATCGGTTACTGGGTTGCTTACGGTGCACACTTTTTTGCAGACGCAGAAACACTTTCGCAAGGCAACGGATATGAACTGGTTAAGTTCTTCTTCCTAATGACATTCGCAGCGGCAATTCCTGCGATTGTTTCTGGTGGTATCGCAGAGCGTGCTCGTTTCTATCCAATTTTGATTGCGACACTGTTTACGGTTGGTTTCATCTATCCATTTTTTGAAGGCATCATTTGGAACGGCAACTTTGGATTCCAAGATTGGCTAGAAGGTCAGTTTGGTTACGTGTTCCATGACTTCGCAGGCTCGGTAGTGGTTCACGGCGTAGGTGGTTGGATTGCTTTGGTCGCAGTTTACTTCTTAGGGATGCGTAAAGGTCGAATCCGTGCAGGCAAACACACCAACTTCGCACCATCGAATATCCCATTCTTAGCACTAGGCTCTTGGATCTTATGTGTGGGTTGGTTTGGCTTTAACGTGATGTCAGCTCAAGCGATCAATGGCATCAGCGGTCTCGTGGCAATGAACTCTCTCATGGCCATGGTTGGCGGTATTCTTGCGGCTCTAATTGCAGGTAAAAATGACCCGGGCTTCATCCACAATGGTCCTTTGGCTGGTCTCGTCGCTATCTGTGCGGGCTCAGATTTGATGCACCCACTTGGCGCTTTGGTGACGGGCGGTGTGGCAGGTGCGCTGTTTGTTTACCTATTTACTTATATGCAAAACAAAACACAGATTGATGATGTATTAGGTGTATGGCCTCTACACGGCATATGTGGCGCTTGGGGTGGCATTGCAGCGGGTATCTTCGGCTCGCAAACATTCTGGGGGCTAGGGGGCGTGAGCTTTGCTTCTCAAGTTGTCGGTACACTAGCGGGCATTGCTGTGGCTTTGATTGGCGCAATGATTGTTTATGGTGTGTTGAGCAAACTAACAGGCCTACGCTTAAGTGAAGAAGATGAATTCAACGGTGCGGATCTTTCTATCCATAAGATCTCTTCTATCAACGAAGACTAACGTTGTTCACTTGGTGGGGTAAAGCACATCAAGTAGACAACTGTTGGACAGAACTAAGCGGCTTCGGTCGCTTTTTTGTTTCTATGGATAGCAAAACAGAGAATTTGAGTAACAACAACCACAACTATCAAGCGAGTTATGTCACAAATAGCCAATGAATTCAGTTGCCTAAGACTATGGTCTAATCCCCAAAACTATTGTTGGAATTTGAACAGTGCTAAGCTGTTACAAAGTGACATATCTAAAAGGACGTTATATGCATTTCCCATATCGAAATATCGTAATTCTTACTGGCGCTGGCATCTCTGCAGAGTCGGGGATACAAACATTCCGAGCACAAGACGGGCTATGGGAAAACCACAAAATCGAAGATGTAGCGACGCCTGAAGGGTTCGCAAAAGATCCTGACTTGGTACAAGCCTTCTATAACAAGCGTCGTCACGGCCTGCAAAGTGAGAGCATTCAGCCCAATTCAGCCCACAAGGCGCTAGGAGAGCTCGAAGACAAGCTTGATGGCAAAGTTACCATCATTACTCAAAACATCGACAATTTGCACGAGAGAGGCGGTAGCAACAACATTATTCACATGCATGGTGAACTTTTAAAAGCGCGTTGCAGTGAATCCAATCAAGTTGTAGAGCACAAAGGCGATATTGAAACGGGTGAACTTTGTCATTGCTGCCAAATCCCTGCACAAATGCGTCCACATATTGTTTGGTTTGGCGAAATGCCACTAAGAATGGGCGACATTTATTCCGCACTGGAAGAAGCGGATCTGTTTATCTCTATCGGAACTTCAGGTGTTGTTTATCCAGCGGCAGGCTTTGTTCACGATGCGAAAATGCATGGTGCACATACTATCGAGATAAACCTCGAACCAAGTGCGGTTGAAAGTGAATTTGAAGAGAAGCGCTACGGCAAGGCGAGTATCGAGGTGCCTAAACTGGTTGGCGAGTTATTATGTACAGAGAAAGGTTCTTTAACGGCCTAAGCCTTGTCTTTAATAACACACATCAGTTTCTGAATCTGAAAAAATAAAGCGGCTTACGCCGCTTTATTTACTTAACTTCTTAACTAACAATAACTTAGTTGTTTACTTTAAGTTTTTGGAAGTACTCGTCATAAATAACGCTCGCTTCACCAACTTCATCTTGCCACACACCGTTATCCATCACTGATTGTGGTGGGAAAACGTTCTTGTCTTCAGCAAATTCTTTAGGAAGAAGAGGGTAAGCGGTTTTAACTGGTGTCGGGTAACCGATCTCTAGAGCAATTTTCGCAGCGTTCTCTGGGCGAAGAAGGAAGTCGATCATCTTATGAGCCGCTTCAGTGTTCTTAGCGCCTGCTGGAATTGCTAGGCTGTCCATCCAGAAGATAGCGCCTTTTTCTGGCCAGATAATGTCAATCGTTGCGCCTTCTTGGCGTGCCATGTAAGCAGAACCATTCCAAAGCATACCAAGAGACACTTCACCTGCTAGGTAAGGGTTCGCTGGGAAATCTGAGTTAAATACCAATACGTTTGGCATTAGCTTACGAAGTTCTTCGTAGGCTTCTTTGATTTCTTCAGGGTTAGTCGTGTTTGGAGAGTAGCCCAGTTTAGATAGAGCGATATGGAAAACCTCACGAGAGTCATCCATCATCATCAGTTGACCTTCCCACTGCGTATCCCACAGATCGCCCCAGTTTTTAACTGAAGACTTGTCTAGCATGTCTGAGTTGATACCAATACCCGTCGCACCCCAGATGTATGGGATTGAGTAGTTGTTATTTGGGTCAAATGGCTTATCTAAGTAATTTGGATCCAAATCTGCAAAGTGGCTTAGCTTGGTTTTATCAAGCTCTTGAAGCATGCCTTCTTTACGCATCTTAGAAACGAAGTAAGTAGAAGGAACCACTAAGTCGTAACCCGTACCTTGAGTTTTTAACTTAGCGTACATGCTTTCGTTAGACTCATAAGTTGAGTAGTAGACTTTAATGCCCGTCTCTTCTGTGAAGTCTTCTAGTACTTCATTTGGAATATATTCAGACCAGTTGTAAAAATACAGTTCTTGGTCAGCTGCGAAAGAGGGTGTAGAAAGTAAAGTAGCAGCACACAATGCGCCGGTATACAGTGTTTTTTTCATTACTGTTCCGTTCATTTGTTTGATTTGGAGCTGGGTAGTGAACCCAAGGTAAAGGATTTCGAAAAATCGCGCTATATTATAGCAGCGATATAATAAAATAGGCAGCCTAAGCTGCCTATTCATTGATATTCTTATTTTTAACTTATTGATTATCTACGTTGACCTGTTAAGTAAACTGGTTACTTAGCCACAGTTAGATAATAAGCTAAATTACTGACCTGCTTTAAGTTTCATGAAGTAATCTTCGTACTTAACTGTCTTATCGCCAACCGCAGCTTGCCATTCAACACGATCAAGGTCTTCTTGCGATGGGAATAGCGCAGGGCTATCTTTGAACTTCTCGTTAGACGCTTTAACGGCCGTTAGGTAGCCTGTGTCACGAGAAATTTGCTCAGCAATTTCAGGGCGAAGTAGGAAATCAATCATCTTATGAGCTGCTTCTACGTTTACCGCACCAGAGCTAATCGCAAAGTTATCAACCCAACCGATACCGCCTTCTTTAGGGAAAACCAGTTTGATTGGTAGACCTTCGTTTTGCGCTGCAGCAGCAGAACCGTTCCACAGCATACCAAGACCCACTTCACCAGACATGTAAGGCGCGCCTGGGTTGTCTGAGTTAAATACTAGAACGTTTGGCATAAGCTTTTGTAGCTCAGCGTACGCTTCGTCGATCTCTTTTTCGTTGGTTGTGTTACCAGAGTAACCTAACTTACGCAGTGCGATGTGGAACACTTCACGAGTGTCGTCCATCATCATCAGTTGACCTTCAAGCTCTGGCTTCCATAGATCAGCCCAGCTTTGGAAATCTTCTGGATCGTACATGTCAGTGTTAACAGCAAGACCTGTGATCGCAACTACGTGTGGAATAGAGTAGTCGTTGCTTGGGTCGTACGGCTTATCTAGATAGTTAGTATCTAGATTCTTGAAGTTGTTCAGCTTAGTTTTGTCGATCTTTTGTAGCATACCTTCGTCACGCATCTTAGATACGAAGTAAGTCGACGGCACAACTAGGTCATAGCCTTTGTTGTGTGTTTTTAGCTTTGCGTACAGGGTTTCGTTCGACTCGTAAGTCGAGTAGATCACCTTGATACCAGTTTCATCAGTGAACTGTTCTAGAATCTCACTGTTGATGTAAGGTCCCCAATTCATGAATACCAATTCTTTGTTATCTTTTGCAAATGATGGTGCAGATAACATTGAAAGCGCACATGCACTACCAGCTAATAGAGTAGCCCATTTTTTCATTGACGTTAGCTCCAAACTAAACGTTGCCCGAAGGCAGTAGATAGAAAAACAGAATGGCAATTTACCATTCTGTTTATGATTAACACTTTTTTTGAACTTGAAGTCTCTTAACTTCTTAATCAAGCCAGTCTCTATAGAGTAGGAGACTTACTTGATTTTTTCTCTCGCTAATGACTGAGAAATGATCACCAGTATTAACGACACCACTAACATCACTGCTGCTAGGGCGTTTACCTCAGGAGAGATACCCACTTTAACCATTGAGTAAATCTTCAGTGGTAAGATTTCATACGTTGGGCCGGTTACGAAAGAGCTAATGATTACATCGTCCAAAGACAGAGTGAAGCTCAATAACCAACCCGCAGCAACCGCTGGCTTAGCAAGAGGCAGAATGATCTGTTTTAGAATCGTCCATTCACTTGCACCTAAGTCTTTTGCTGCTTCTAGCATCTTCACATCAAAGCCATTCAAGCGACTGTATACCGTTACTACAACAAACGGTAGACAGAAGGTAATGTGAGCAGCAAGTAGGGTAAAGAACCCAAGTTGAACACCCATTACCAAGAATAGCGCAAGAAGCGAAATCGCCATTACGATATCTGGAGACATCATTACGATGAACAGCATGCCATTTACGATGCCTTTACCTTTAAATTGGTAACGGAATAGGGCTACTGCTGTAAGGCTCCCGACAATCGTTGCGGCTGTTGCTGAGAACACCGCTACGTTGATCGAGTGCCACGCAGCCTGCATTAGGCTGTCGTTGTTAATAAGCGCGTCATACCATTTAGTGGTGAAGCCACCCCATTTCATACCAAACTTATTGGCATTAAACGAGTTAGCGATCAATACGATAATAGGTAGGTATAGAAAGGCGTATACCAGCGCCATAAAGCTGAACTTAACTGTGCGCCCCATTAGTCTAGCTCCACTTTCTTGTTCAATAGCTTACCTGCTCGGTAGTAGGCATACAGCATCACAGCCATTGCCATGGTCAGTGCGATACTCGTCGCTGCGCCAAACGGCCAGTCTCGAGCGTTGAGCACTTGGCTCTTAATCACGTTACCAATCAATAGGTTCTTAGCTCCGCCTAATAGGTCAGAGATGTAGAACATACCTAACGCTGGCAGTAGCACTAACAAACAGCCGCCAATAATGCCCGGCATTGTTAGTGGTAGTACCACTTTCAATAGCGTTTGCAGTTTGTTCGCACCTAAATCTTTAGCCGCTTCTAAATACGTATCGTCCAGTTTTTCAATCGCTGAATACAGCGGCAGAATCATAAACGGAAGTAGGATGTACACTAAACCGATCATTACTGCGGTTTCTGAGTACATGATACGTAGCGGTTTATCAATGATATCTAACGCTAACAAGCTTTTGTTCAAGACACCTTGCGTACCCAGTACAATTTTTAATCCGTATGTACGAATCAAAGAGTTCGTCCAGAATGGTACTATCACTAGGAACAACATGATTGGACGCCACTTCGCCGGCATTTTTGCCACGATGTAAGCGAATGGGTAACCAATAATCAAACAAAGTAGGGTTGCGACAATTGCCATATAGAAAGAGTGCATCAACACTTTAAAATACAGCGGGTCAGCCAAACGCACGTAGTTATCGAGAGTGAAGGTCATCTCGATCAAGTTCGCTTCATCACGAGTTAAGAAGCTAGTACCAATGATCATGATGTTTGGAATCATCACGAACAACACTAACCAACCTGTGATTAAAGCAACAATTGCGTTTTGTAAATTAAACTTCTTGCTCATCTTCTAATACCACTTCCCAGCTCTCAACCCAAGTTACTGCAACTTTTTGGCCCAGTGAGTGATCAACATCAGGGTCATCTTCGTTGAAGAATTCGCTAACCATGACACGCATACCAGATTCAAGTTCTACGACTGAATCTAATGTCATGCCTTTATAGGTTCGCTCGACAATGTGGCCAACAATACCGCGTTGCTCTGACTCTTTAATTTCTTCGATTCGAAGATCTTCAGGGCGAAGCAATACTTGCAGTTTTTGACCCGGTGTTACGTCTTTATCGTGATAGATAATGGACTCTTCACCTTCGATTGTCGCAACAATGCGTTTTTCATCTTGACGAGATTTCGCTGTCGCTTCGAATACGTTAATTTCACCAATGAAACGCGCTACAAATAGGTTCTTAGGCTCTTCGTAGATCTCTCTTGGTGTTCCGTCTTGTTCAATCACGCCATCACGCATAACAATAATACGGTCAGACATAGACAGCGCCTCTTCTTGGTCATGCGTTACAAAAATGAACGTGATACCAAGTTGGCGTTGTAATTGTTTCAGCTCGATTTGCATCTGTTTACGTAGTTTGTAATCCAGAGCAGATAGAGATTCATCCAACAAAAGAACTTTAGGCTTATTAACGACAGCACGAGCGATTGCGATACGTTGCTGTTGGCCACCAGATAGCTGGTGTGGCTTTCGTTGTGCCATTTGTTCTAGGCGCACCATTTTCAAAGCATCCATTACACGAGGTTCAATCTCGCTGTTTGGAACTTTCTGCATGCGTAAGCCAAATGCCACATTGTCGAAAACGGTCATATGCGGGAATAGGGCATAGCTTTGGAATACAGTGTTTACATGCCTTTGTTCAGCAGGAACTTGGGTTACGTTTTGTTCAGCTAATAGTATTTGACCACTATCTGCCGTTTCAAAACCCGCAATCATTCTTAGCACGGTTGTTTTACCACAACCTGATGGGCCTAAAATCGTGAGAAACTCACCATGATTTACGTTTAAATCCAGATTGCCGATGACTTCCTTACCATCGAAACTTTTACTGATGCCAGTTAGCTGTACTACTGGCTTTCCTACTGATTTTTTAGCGTTCAACGTCTGTTTTTCTCCACCTTGGTTCTATTTGAGACCTGTTGCTATACACCTTTAAGGCGCGCATCATAATCACCAAAAACGTGAATTCAAAGCATTTTTTACCTTTCGAAGATAAAAAATTTCGCAGGTAAAAGTAAACATCCTTTACCATACTGTTATTTACTGGGTTTACACCCTAACAAGTGTCTAATTATTAACCATCAAGACGCAAAAGCAAGCCTTGTTACAGATTCATATTTTAGTTTGTATCCGACATATGAGTATAATGAAGGTAATTTTTTATCAATAAGTTAGGTGGCTTCGCTTAATCGGCACACCTAGGTATCAATATGAACAACGACATCGAAAAAGATTTTAATTTGGGCGGTAGTATCAACCGTGCACTTTCTGGCGATTATGAGCTCAAAGCAACGGCTGTATTCCAAGAAGCTTGGAAACATACGATAAGTCACTTTCTTTCGTTTTCCCCAGCGATTATTGCTTTGATGTTTGTGCAGCTCGCTATCTTTTATATCGCACTAAAACTACAGCTTGGTGATCCCGCGGTTATCTTAGATGCAGTTATCGACCCTGAGTCGTTTACGCCACAAATCGTTGAATCGATTTTTATCGCGAACTTTAGCTATGAAGTGATCAGTGCGCCTATCTATGCGGGTATCTGTTTAATGGCAATGAGTCACGCCGCTGGCCTACAAACCAAAGTACGCCACATCGGTAAAGGTTTGCAGTTTACGGTTCCGGTTATTCTAGTGACTTTGTTTAGCCTAATGCTTCAAGGCATCGCAGGTATGATTCTGCCGTTCTTGTCTATCTACTTCTCACTGGCGTTCAGCCATTCGATTCTGCTGATTTGTGATAAGAAAGTGCCGCCAATGCAATCGCTGCTGCTTTCTCTGCGTGCTGTCAACAAAAAAATCTTCACCGTTGCTTCTATCTACCTATTAGTAATGCTGATGTTCATCGTCGCGGCAATGATGTACGGCATTGGCTTAATCTTCGTTCTTCCATTCTTCTTCCACGTGAAAGGTATCCTTTACCGTGAAATGTTTGGCATCAAGTTGAAACTGATTGCTTCAGATCGTCCAAAGAGTGATGACGATAACAACGACAGCAATAACGACGACAATAACAAAAACCCACAGGTGTTCGATGCATAAAGAAACACAGACAAGCGCAAGCAAATCACTTGCGCTTAAAGTGACGGCACTGGCTCTTGTTGGCTCTATTTCACTAATTGGTCCTTATATTTACCAAGAAGAGGAGCGTCGACGTACGACAGAGCAGAGCGCCAATTCCACTGACCAATTTGGTGACTTGACGGTTTCTTCGAGCACACCAAACTTTGCGGCCATCGAAGATGTGAACGAGAAAAAGGACACATTTTTTTCGTTCCTACGTCCAAGCATCAATATTGAAAACAAACGTATCACCAAAGAGCGCGCGTTTTTAACTAAGCTCTCTGAGTCTGGTTTAAACAAAATTGATTCTGAAGACGCATCTTATGCGAAAAGGTTAGGGAAGTTATACGGCTTACCTGTGCCTAGTGAAGGTTTAGATCAGGCATGGCTGACAGAGATGCTTAATCGCGTCAATGTACTGCCAGAAGCGCTCGTACTAACACAAGCAGCGAATGAGTCGGCTTGGGGAACGTCGCGTTTCGCCACCAAAGCGAACAACTATTTCGGACACTGGTGTTACACCAAAGGTTGTGGCCTTGTTCCGCTACAACGTAACGAAGGTAGCTCCCATGAAGTCGCAACATTCTCTTCAAGCCAAGAGTCTGTGCACCGTTACTTCATGAACCTAAACCGAAACCGTGCTTACGCAGACCTAAGAGCAATTCGCGCAAAACTAGCGGCACAGGGCGACGATCTGTTAACGACCGAAACCGCAACAGAGCTCACCAACGGCTTGCTAAAATATTCTGAGCGAGGTTCAGACTATGTGACTGATTTACAAGCTATGATCCGTCACAACGAGGTATACTGGAAAAAGTAACTCGATTTGATAGTCATTTGTTGAGCTTATACGATAAGTTTGAACAAATAACAC
Source organism: Vibrio sp. 10N.222.55.C6 (assembly GCF_041473395.1). Taxonomy (NCBI): domain Bacteria; kingdom Pseudomonadati; phylum Pseudomonadota; class Gammaproteobacteria; order Vibrionales; family Vibrionaceae; genus Vibrio; species Vibrio sp. 10N.222.55.C6. Next base: position 18,819 of record NZ_JBFRSD010000024.1, on the reverse strand, counting down.
CACATAAAGAGCAGCTCATTCGCTGCTCTTTCTATTTATAAACGCTCAACTTCGACAAGATTATAATAATGAAAAAGACAGCACTCGCTTTATTAGCCTCATTAAGCCTTGGGGTTTCTCTTCCAGCTTCCGCGCAAGAGTACATGTTCACGTATTCTAAGCTTTATACTCAGCTGAAAAACAACACCAAAGAAGGGCATGATGATGTCAAAGTTGCGGTCTTCTTTGTTGATCAACAAGCTCAGCAAACCTGTCACATCAGCAAAGCTTGGATGGAAAAAGAAGAGCACTACGAAGAGCTAAAAGTCTCTCCTGCGAATGAACTGCTTCTACCTGTAGATCAAAACCTGCGTTCAGCTAATCCTCTTATCTTTGTACAAACTCAAGAAGAAGAGTGTGCGTATTCTTTGGTTGTGATGACGCAAGAGCCTTTAGCTGGCACAGTAGAAGTAACTCAACTAGAAAACCTATTACCACAGATGCAGGCGATGCTTGAAGACGTCAGCGGCATGTTCTCTGGTTGGTTCACGCCAGATATCCAAGGGTTAACGCTAGAGTTCGCTAATAAGCTGGAAGGCAACATCGAGCTTTCAAATGGCAAGCAACTACCAATCAAAGAAGGACGTGCGAAATTCACCTTAGAAGAACTGAATGGAAGTGACAGCATCACGTTGCCAGAACCAACAGTTCGCGTATTGCCGTACATTCCCGCGCAATAATTTTTAACAGAATCATTGTTAGTGAAGTAAAAGCTTAGCGAAATCATCCCCCTAAGTTTTTGCGACATATCTTAAAGCAGCCTCATCGAATAAGATCAGGCTGCTTTTCTTTATCTATGATACCAACCGAGAGCTTGTGAAGCCGCGTTTCTCTGCCGTTTAGGCGCTTATCGAACAATAAAAGCAGAATCTTTCTATTACTCAGCTTGTTTATCCGGCCGTTACTATTTCAACATCAAATAAAAATCCGTATAATCCACGCCCTAAAACAGTCCCACTAGCAATCTACAGTCGGTAATACGACGGTGTGAGAGTCGCAATGAACCAAAACGATAATAGAAAAGAAACACTTGAATTCAACAAACTTCAGAAACGTCTGAGAAGAAATGTTGGAAATGCCATCATCGACTACAACATGATCGAAGAGAATGACGTAGTAATGGCATGTATTAGTGGCGGTAAAGATTCATTTGCGATGTTAGATATTTTGCTACGTTTACGTGAAGCAGCACCGATCAAATTTGATGTTGTGGCAGTAAACCTAGATCAAAAACAACCTGGGTTCCCTGAACACATTCTTCCTGAGTACTTTGAAACGCTGAACATTCCTTACTACATCGTAGATAAAGACACGTATTCAGTGGTTAAAGAGAAAGTGCCAGAAGGTAAAACAACGTGTGGCCTATGTTCTCGTCTTCGTCGTGGTACTTTGTACTCATTCGCAGAGAAGATTGGCGCAACTAAGATCGCACTGGGTCACCACCTAGACGACATCGTTGAAACCATGTTCCTAAACATGTTCCACGGTGCGCGCCTAAAGGCTATGCCACCAAAGCTTCGTTCAGATGATGGTCGTAACGTTGTTATTCGTCCACTGACTTACTGTCGTGAAACGGACCTAATCAAATACGCTGAACACAAAGAGTTCCCAATCATTCCTTGTAACCTATGTGGCTCTCAAGAGAATCTACAGCGTCAGAACATTAAAGCGATGCTAATTGATTGGGATAAGAAAACGCCCGGTCGTGTTGAGAAGATCTTCAAATCAATCCAGAACGTAAGTCCAAGCCAACTGGCTGACCGCGAGCTGTTTGACTTCGTGAACCTTCCACTGGACCGTAGTGAAGACCGCAAAGCATACGAATTCGAAGAAGCTGAAATCTCATCATCTAACATTGATGAGTCAATGTTCATCGACGTAACGAATGTTTAACCATTAGATTGGATAAAGATGATGTTTGCCATTCTGTGTTTGGAATGGCGTTGCTCTAGATAAACAAAAACGCCTCAAGCAATGCTTGAGGCGTTTTTTTATAAGTTAAACTTTTCTATGACTTAACCTTTCGAAAGGTTAGGGTCTAATGGGCTCACGTAACCAGACGGTTTAAGAGCCAACACATCACAGTTAATCTTGTCGATAACATGTTCCGCTGTATTACCAATAAATACGGCAGACAAGCCAGTACGACCCGTTGTACCCAGAATCACCATCGCAGCGTTATTTTCAGAAGCGACGCGAGGAATAACATCTTCAGGCAAGCCTTGCTCAACCACAGTTTGTTCTTCACACATACCATGCTTCTGGCGCAATGCTTTCATTGCCGTTAAGTGATGACCACGAACCGCGTCAGTATAAGACGTTGGGTCAAACTCTGGCAGTTCAATGGTGATATTCGCAGGTGTCACTGGGTAGGCATTCACCAAGAAAGGTTCAGCATCCAAACGACCGGTGATCTCTAGTAATCTGTCGACCATCGTATCGTTAAGCTCTAAATGAGCTTCTGTTTCAGAACCAACATGAACTGAAGCAAAAATCTTCGCGTGATCTGGCCAGAAATCGTTTTTAACCAATAGCACTGGGCTAGGGCACTTTCTCAATAAGTGCCAATCGGTTGGAGTGAAGATGACAGATTCCAAGGTATCGTGCTTACGCGTGCCTTTGATTAAGATGTCGTGCTCGCCGCTGTAAACCTCAGCAATGATCGCTTCGTACGGGCGGTTATGCCAAACCACTTGTACATTAAATTCAATAGAATCATCTAGGTAAGGTTCTGCGACTTTATTCATCCAAATTTCGCGTTGGTGAATTACGCCTTTGCGCATTGCGTCTCTTTCATCGATAGAGAGCATAGATGTCATTTCATACGAGAAGTCGTATATCGACAAAAAGAAAGTGATGTGGCTTGTTGAGGTGCTTTTCTTAGCAAGTTGGATAGCACGAACTAGAGCAGGTTGCTCATCGTGATTAATGTCTGCGACAACTAAAATTTTGTTATAGATACTCATAACTAAGCCTACTTTTCAGACCGAACATATAAATAATGTAGCGTAGTTATGGAGAGATTAAGAGAAATATAAGAGGTTTTAAGAGAGAAACATGATGTAGCTCATTATTGAACTACATCATTGATATCTAGACTATTCTTTTGAAACGCCAGCAAGTTCCATCAACGCATCGTGATCTTCGATAGTGATATATTTGCCTTTAACGCTCAAAATGTCTGCTTTTTGGAAACGACCTAGAAGACGGCTGATTGTTTCAACAGTCAAACCAAGGTAGTTACCAATATCGCCACGAGTCATCGTTAGGCGGAACTCACGCGGGCTGAAGCCACGTTGAGAGAAGCGAGTCGAAAGGTTGTAAAGGAATGCAGCAAGACGCTCTTCCGCGTTCTTCTTAGAAAGAAGCAGAATCATTTCTTGGTCACCTTTAATCTCGTTACTCATCAGGCGCATAATTTGCTGACGCAATTTAGGCATTTTTCCTGATAGGTCATCAAGAATCTCATATGGGATTTCACATACCATAGAAGTTTCTAGCGCTTGTGCAAAACTAGGGTGTTGGTCACCAGTAATCGCATCGAAGCCAACAAGATCGCCCGCTAGGTGGAATGCAGTAATCTGCTCATCACCTTGCTCGGTAATCGTGTAGCTCTTGATCGTTCCAGAGCGAATAGCATATAGAGATTTAAGCTCGTCACCGGCTTTAAATAACTCTTGGCCTTTTTGAATAGGCTTTTTTCTCTCAATGATCTGATCAAGTTGATCGAGTTCAGATTCATTCAAAGTAAACGGAATACAGAGCTGGCTAATACTACAATCCTGGCAATGGATCGCACAGCCACCAGACTGAACACGTTTCGTCACAGGCTTTTCAGAAATCATAACAATCTTTCACTATTTGATATACGTCAATATTTTAGCATTCCTTTATCCAGTTGGGTAGTAAAAAAACCGGATTTAAAGAATGGCTATACGGTATAAATAATGAGCTGTAGTGCCATATAACCGGTATAGAAACCGTAAATGAGGATTAAAATTGCGCCTAGTTGGCGAAATAAGTCAGCTTGTTGCAGTTTTTTGAGGAAATTAGCGCCCATGCCTACTGTGAGCATTGCTGGAAGCGTACCTAAACCGAAAGCAAGCATGATACCGGCACCGTTGTACCAACTTCCTGATACCGCCGCCCACGTAAGCATTGAGTAAACTAAGCCACATGGTAGCCAACCCCAAATAAAGCCAAACGGCAAAGCATGGCTAGGGTGCTTCAAGGGTAGAAATGATTTACCTAAAGGAGAGATATAGCGCCATAGTTTCTGCCCGACTTTTTCAAAGAACAACAAGCCGAACCACCATTTACCGATATACAAACCTAAGACGATCATAAAGCCAGCTGCAAATAATCGCAGCCAACCTAGCAGAGCGTTAAAATCGCTTAGCTGACCTATCGAAGAGATTGCACCGCCAATCACACCACCAATCACGGCATAACTTAGCAAGCGCCCTAGGTTATAAAGTAGGGGAATAACAGGGGAAGGTTTACTGTTGCCAATCGAAAGAAGCGACGCAATACCACCACACATTCCCATGCAATGGCCTGCGCCGATCAATCCAACAACAAAGGCTCCGATCCAATCAGGCGTCATCGTTCTTTTTGTCTACGTTAGTTTGGCTTTCGCTGTTAGCTTTCTCATTCTTGACAGGTTTACTATCAGAATGGTTGTGAGCCTTTTCGTCTTCATCAAACAGTATATTGTGACCTTGACGTTCTAGGTCTTCAAACTGTTCGCTCTTCACCGCCCATAGAAAAATACCAACAGCGATGCACACCAGTACAATCGCAATGGGGATCAGGATGTATAAACTTTCCATTATTTACCTTGCTCTTTTAAAAGCCTTAACGAGTTAGACACAACAATAATAGAGCTGGCAGACATGCCCACAACGGCAATGTATGGAGCAACCAAACCCGCGACAGCCAATGGAAGGATAAGTAAGTTATATCCTAATGACCAAGCTAGGTTTTCACGAATTATCTTACGTGTTTTTAACGCCAAAGTACGCGACTTAAGTAATCTATCGAGCTTATCACCCAGTAACACCATATCCGCAGAAGCTTTCGCCACGTCTGTACCGCCGCCCATAGCGACAGAAAGGTGGGCACCTGCAAGAATAGGGGCATCGTTAATGCCATCGCCAACCATCATGGTAATGTCACTTGCATCTCGAGAGTTCAGGTAAGCAAGTTTATCTTCAGGTTTCGCGTTAGCAACAATATCAGTAATACCAATCTCTTCAGCAACAGGCTTCGCGTTAATCAAAGAATCGCCAGTAAGCAGAGTTGTTTTGATGCCCGCTTCTTTAAACTGCTTAATAAACTCGATGCTTTCTTTACGGATTGGATCTTCATAAGTAAATGTAGCGATATGACGACCCGCCATCGACAAGTAAATACCGTTGCTTTCCGATGGTTGAGCTTCACCTAGAATGAATTCACTACTACCAATCGCAACTTCTTGGCCATTCCACTCACCAGTGATACCTGAACCAATCACGTTATTAACTGACTCTACTTCGATCTCATCAGAAAGATGAGTCTTGAACGCTTTAGCGATAGGGTGGTTAGCGTGTTGTTCCAGGCTCGCCGCTACTTTGAGACAAGTGTCTTTATCAAGTTCAGCGAAGGTTTCAACTTGGCTGATACGAATATCACCCTCAGTCAATGTACCTGTTTTATCGATGATCAAGTGATTCACTTTGCACAAGGTTTCGAATACGTGGCCTTTGCGCAGCAAAATACCGAAGTTACCCATGCGAGACGTTGAACAAGTAATCGCCGTCGGTGTTGCCAGTGACAGAGCACAAGGACACGTTGCTACCAATACCGAAAGCATGATCCAGAAAGCGTCTTCTGGTCGTGTTTGGTGCCAGTAAAACCAAGTACCGAATGAGATGATTAAGATCACCGCAACAAAGTATCGAGCCACAACATCAGCAATTTCTGCAATGCGGGGTTTAGACAATTGCGCTTCGTCTTGCAGGCGAACGATATTGGAAATAACCGAATCCGCTTTTGACGTCATTACTTCCAATTCAAATGATTCATCACCATTCAATGTACCAGCAAAGACGGTATCGCCTTCGTTTTTGACCACATGGATAGATTCGCCAGTCAGCATCGATTCATCGATATGAACTCTGCCAGACAATACTTTGCCATCGGCAGGAATGTGCTCACCCGGTAGAACGCGAATTTGGTCGCCAACTTTTAAGGTTTTTACCGGAACTTGTTCGCCATCTAACGTTGTTGCCATAGCAGGAACGAGCTTAAGCAGGTTACCACTAGCAGCGGCTGCTTTACGACGAGCGCGCATTTCAAGGAAACGACCAAGCAGTAGGAAGAAGGTAAACATCGAGATAGATTCGAAGAAGACTTCACCTTTCTCTGTCACCGTTGCGACCAAACTTGCAACATAGGCAAACAACAGAGCAATCGACACAGGTACATCCATACCCAATGTTCGACCTTTGAGGCTACGCCACGCGTTGATATAGAAAGGCAATGCAGAGTAGAGCAGAACCGGCGTTGCGAAGATTAAACTCACCCAACGGAAGTAGCTTTTGAATTCGGGCTCAAGGTTACCGAAGACTTCAAGGTAAAGCGCCACAGCCAGCATCATGACCTGCATGGTTGCTAAACCAGCAATACCAAGACGATAGAGATAATTCTTCATCGATCGATGATAGGCGGCTTCTTGTTGATCAGCCTCGAAAGGTGCGGCTTTGTAGCCTAGGGTATGGATTGCAGACAACAGCTCGCTCAGTTTTGTCTGAGTGCTGTCCCAACTGAGCAGGGCGCGGTTAGTGGTGGTATTAACACGAATACTAACAACCCCTAACTTTGAAGAGACTTGCTTCTCAATAAGCCATGCACAAGCAGCACAAGAGACACCTTCTAGTGACAATGTCACTTCAGAGGTGTTTTCAGAGTTACGGACGAACTCCAATTGAACATCTTCGTTGTCGTAATGACTGAGTGCCAGAAGTTGCTCTGGCACTAGATCCGCTTTTTCAGCTGGAGCGGTACGATATTGGTAGTATGAGACCAAACCGCTATCAACGATTGTCTGGGCTACGGTTTCGCAACCCGGACAACACATAGGTCGCACCGATCCTAAGATTTCTACTTTAAAATCCGTTTCCGCTGGTACATCTTCACCGCAGTGATAACAGGATTCACACATAAGCTTTAGTTCGTTAGTTGAGTAGGAGTATCAATAGGGAAGTTCATGCGACCTTGCACTAACCATTCAGAATCATGCGGAGAAAGCTCGATAAACCATGGACCTTGCATTTCATGATCCAGAGTCAACGTGTAGTTGCCTCTCGCATCAGCGGTCAGTAGCTGAGTAAAATCACGGTCAGGCAGCGTTCGGTGCACGAACATTGCGCTAATAGCAGGGAAGTGGTCTAGTTTGCCTTTGTCGAGAGTAATGATAACTGAGTTACCTTTCTCGCTAACTGAAGCTGATAAGCCAAGCTCTTTAGCAACATTTACTTTCGAAATGTCGACATTAATACCTTTACCTTTTTTATAGTAATCTTCAGTGACAACGTTAACTGAATGGTTGGTAAGTATCGCGACTCGAACCAATGTTAGCATAGAAACGCCAACGGTTAGGAAGATCAAAAACCACGGCCAAAACTGCTTATACCAAGGTTGTTCCATATTATTATTCTCAATATATACAATGAAATAAAACTAATTTTTACAAACACTTAAGGTTATAACTGTAAAAGAAAGACAGCCCCTTAAGAAGGGGCTGTTATTATTATGTTACTCTTTATCTGAGTTGCTGAGGCTCCAGACGTAGGCAGAGACGAGCTGAACCTTATCCTCACCGAGGATGTCCTTCCAAGCCGGCATTACACCAGAACGTCCGTACATGACTGTTTCCGTCACATCAGCGCGAGAATCGCCAAATAGCCAGTCGCGGTCAGTCAAGTCAGGTGCGCCAACAGCAGGGTTACCCTTACCATCAGTGCCGTGACAGGCTGCACACACTACAAAGCGCGCTTTACCAGCCTCTGCTTCACGTGCGTTTACGCTACGACCAGAAAGGCTAAGCGTGTAGCTAACTACTTCTTTTACGCCTTCTTCGCCAAGAGCGTCTTTCCAACCTGGCATTTGACCGACACGACCATGCATGATGGTAGTAACGATAGCTTGTGGTTCACCACCATATAGCCATGCGTCATCAGTTAGGTTCGGGAAACCTTTCTGACCACGTGCATCAGAGCCGTGACACTGAGAACAGTTTTGTAGGAACAAACGTTGGCCCACTTTGATTGCATCGGCATCTGATGCAATGTCAGGGACGGAACGTAGACCATTTTCGTCGTGAGCTAGCTTTCTGAATGCTTCACCAAAGTAGGTGTCTGCATCATCAAGCTCTTTCGCGTATGCGTCTAACTGTTTGTTTGCTTGCGCAGCAGCGATTGCAGAACGAGACTCTTCTACGCTACGAACTGTTTGGTTTGAACTCGTCCAACCTAGTAGACCTTTAAAGTTGCCAAGGCCTGGGTATAGAGCTAGATAAACAGCTGCAAACACAATTGTGCTAACGAAAAGGTATGTCCACCATTTAGGTAGCGGGTTATTAAGCTCACGAATACCATCGTATTCATGGCCCATATCCTGACCTTCTTCTACACCTGTTTTATCGTTGGAACACCAACGAAGTAAGGCTGCACAGCCAATCAATGTACCGATTGTGATTACTGTTACCCAAATACTCCAGAATGTACTCATTACTTCGTCACTCCTTGATTTTTATCTTTCGCAGGTGCTTCATCAGCGAACACTAGGTTTGCATCTTCGTCGAAGCGCGACTTACGATTTTTACCGAAAGCCCACCAAACGATGCCGATGAAACAAGCAAAAACAGTAACAGTCCAAACACTTTGAAATGTAATAATGTCCATAATTATTCCTTATTTCATTGCGTGGCCAAGCGATTGAAGGTAAGCGATGATTGCATCCATCTCTGTTTTTCCTTCAACATCTTGTTTAGCGTTAGCAATTTGTTCGTCTGTGTAAGGAACACCAAATTGATTACGGAAGATTTCAAGCTTCTGTTTAGTCAATTTGCCATCAAGTACATTCTCAGCAAGCCATGGGAAACCAGGCATGTTTGATTCAGGAACAAGTTCGCGAGGGTCGATAAGGTGAACGCGGTGCCACTCATCAGAGTAACGATCACCAACACGCGCTAAATCAGGACCAGTACGCTTAGAACCCCATAGGAATGGGTGTTCCCAAACGCTTTCGCCAGCTACAGAGTAGTGACCGTAACGTTCAGTTTCAGAGCGGAAAGGACGAATCATTTGGCTGTGACATACGTTACAACCTTCGCGAATGTAGATATCACGACCTTCCATTTCCAGAGCAGAGTAAACACGTAGATTTTCTACAGGTTCAGTAGTCTGCTTTTGGAAAATAAGTGGGGTAATTTCTACTAAAGCACCAAAACTGATAGCAATAACGATAAGAATCGCTAGTAGGCCAACATTCTTCTCTACCAACTCATGGCGATTATTTGAATTTGAGCTCATTCTAAATCTCCTTAAGCCGGTTGAGGGATAGCTTTAAGGCTATCTTTAGGTGCAGAAACAGTTTTGTACGTGTTGTATGCCATTAAGAACATACCAGATAGGAAGATGAAACCACCTAAGAAACGTACAAAGTAGAACGGGTAAGACGCTTCTACAGATTCAACGAAGCTGTAAGTTAATGTACCGTCAGAGTTAACTGCACGCCACATCAGACCTTGCATCACGCCAGAGATCCACATTGCTACAATGTAGAAAACCGTACCAATCGTTGCTAACCAGAAGTGAACATTGATTAGGGATACAGAGTACATACGCTCTTGACCAAATAGTTTAGGAACTAAGTGGTAAACCGAACCGATAGAAACCATTGCAACCCAACCTAACGCACCAGAGTGAACGTGACCGATAGTCCAGTCCGTGTAGTGAGATAGTGCGTTAACCGTTTTGATTGCCATCATTGGGCCTTCGAAAGTCGACATGCCGTAGAATGATAGAGAAACGATTAGGAAACGTAGGATTGGGTCGTAGCGAAGCTTATGCCACGCACCAGATAGAGTCATAATACCGTTGATCATGCCACCCCAAGATGGAGCAAACAGAACCAAAGACATAACCATACCTAGAGATTGAGTCCAGTCAGGAAGTGCAGTGTAGTGTAGGTGGTGAGGACCAGCCCAGATATACAGAGACACGAGAGCCCAGAAGTGAACAATCGACAAACGGTAAGAGTAAACAGGGCGACCAGCTTGTTTAGGAACGAAGTAGTACATCATGCCTAGGAAACCAGCTGTCAATAGGAAGCCTACCGCATTGTGTCCGTACCACCATTGCACCATTGCATCGATCGCTCCGGAATAAATCGAGTACGATTTAAACGCAGAGACAGGAACAGCTAGGCTGTTAACGATGTGCAACACGGCAACCGTGATAATGAAGGCTCCGAAGAACCAGTTTGCTACGTAAATGTGCGATGTCTTACGTTTAATCATGGTTCCGAAGAACACGACCGCATAAGCTACCCACACAAGAGTAATAGCAATATCGATTGGCCATTCAAGTTCTGCGTATTCTTTACCAGAGGTTAAACCTAACGGTAAAGTAATTGCAGCGGACAGGATAATCGCTTGCCAACCCCAAAAGGTAAAGGCTACGAGTGGGCCACCAAAGAGACGCGTCTGACAGGTACGTTGTACAACATAATATGATGTTGCAAACAGCGCACTTGTACCGAACGCAAAAATAACCGCATTAGTATGCAGGGGACGTAAACGACTGTACGTCAACCACGGCGTATCAAAGTTTAGCTGTGGCCAAACTAATTGAGCGGCAATCAAAACACCAACGCCCATACCGACAATACCCCACAAAATTGTAACTAGGGTAAATTGACGGACGACCGTATAGTTGTAGTTTTGTTCAAGCTGCTTTTCTTGGCTCATTTGCATGCTTCCAATTTCTTATTTACTACACTTTACTTCCAACACGACTCACGTCGTAATGCCACCCAAATTAGAAAAGGAAATTCAGCCTATTCAGGGCTTTATTTCCACTTGCTGATTTTAAAAAAAAGTGGCATTTTCAACGCGACACTATACTTGAATTAACAAATCAATGACAGAGTAGTAACCTTACGCTTGGTCTGGAATTGGATTTTTATTTAAAAACTTTGAACTTTGTAACAAGGAGTAAAGATTATAATGGCGGCACAAAAGCTAACAAAAGGCAGGCTTGTTCAAATTATCGTCATGTTGGTTATTTTAATAGCTGCATTTACTTGGAGAACAGTAACATACGATAATAACGAAACAGTAAACTGTATAGTTTCAAAACCTTGTAAATTTGGTATTGATAATCATAATGTTTCAGTTTCAAGCAATAACCTAGGGTATTCGATCGAAACATCTAAAACTGGCAAATTTATCATTAGCTATAATGAAAGCGGAATTCTGGAAGAAAAAGGACCATCAAATTGGCTGTTACAAACTAGTGATAAGACCTCCTCAATAACGGTTACATTTCCACAACAGGTGAGCACGTTTTCTGTAAACCTTTCTAAGGAGTAACAGAGAGAAACTGGGGCACACCTCGGTTCTTTTGATAGAAACATGTACCAAATCAGTGAAACACAATGCATTAAAGTGTTATAAAGAGAGCATTAATAAAGTTACCCAAAATCTATGAAATTTCTATCAAAAGTCTCTTACTCCCTAGACGATAAAATCGCAGTAGATGAGTTGCTCAGCGGGGTGGAAAACCCTGACGATATTGCTTGTCTTATTTGCTACTGCACAGAAGAGTATTCGACACTCGCTGTGCAGAGATATTTCGTAGATGCTCTCCCGAACACTCCCATACATGGCTGTACTACTTGTCACGGCATTATGACCGAAACTGGTTTTCATTCTGGTCCAGTCATTGGCGTCCTCATTATTCATGACTCGGGGATCAACGCCTATGGTACGGGAATCGAACATTTCAGCGACTCCATAGACCGCAGTACCTTCAGCGCGATAGACAAAGCACTCAAGAACGCCAACCGAGAAGGTGAAATTCCTGATCTTATCTTGCTGCATTCCACACCGGGTAACGAAGAAAAGGTGATGGCGGCTATCGATAAGAAATTTGGTACTGAAGTGCCAATTATTGGTGGCAGTGCTGCAGACAACCAGGTTTCCGGAAATTGGAGTATCTTCACCGAAGAGTCGCTGTCTATAAATGGTGTGTCTTTAACGGTAGTGTTTGCGTCTCAGTCCATCTATTCCTCTTTCAGCGCGGGTCATACGCCTACGCGGTATTCAGGCACCGTGACCAAAGTAAGAAACCGAATTTTGTTGGAGATAGACCACAGGCCAGCCGTCACCGTTTACAACGAATGGACTAATTTCCACTTAGATGGCAGTGATGATGGCTACATATTCGAAAAGTCGTCAGTCTACCCATTAGGCAGGAAAGTCGGCTCTTCTTACGATTACCCATATTTCAAATTGTCTCATTCGATCAGAGAGACGGAGTGTAATGGGATTGAGCTGTTCACAGACATCAGTGAAGGCGACACCATCTACCTGATGCAAGGGTCTAAGCAGCAGTTGATTAGCCGCGCCGCGAATATCATTCACTCCTCATACTACAACGACATGGATCTTGAAGAGAAACTAGGGGCGATCAATATCTTTTGTGCAGGCCCAATGTTGAACCTTAAACAAGATATGGATGAGGTTTGTGACCAAATAAATCAAGCACTTAATGGGCTCCCATACATATGTCCATTTACGTTTGGTGAACAAGGCAGGCTCTCTGGTGGCGAGAATGCACACGGGAATTTAATGGTATCGTCTGCAACGTTTTATAGGTTGAAAAAGTAATGGGTTCTGAAGGTCAAGAAGCGCTGCAAGAAGCACGTATTGAACTGCAAAAACTAAAAGCCCGTGAGCGAAAGCTGGCTGAAGAGAACAGGGTGATCTTATCAACCATCTCTGCGATCAGTAAGGCAAGTAACATATCTGAGATATTCTCCAGTCTCGAGTTCGTGCTCAAAAAATACATTAAGTTTGATGACTTTATCGTGGTATCAAGGGTAGGGAACGAAGGCAGTTTCAAAACCCTGCTAAGCAATAACAAAGTCTTCGAACAGATGAATTGGAGTGATTGTGGCAAGTTATCTCGAGTGATCAATGGAGAATGCGCCATCCTTTTTGAACCCAAGTCTCTGGGTGAATTCAATTCCTTACATCCCATTATCCTCGATCAAATCAACTCTGTTCTAATTACTGGTATCGATAGCGGACTAACACAATCCGTCATCATCTTTATCCACTCGAATACCAAGCACTTTAGTATTGAAACCAAGGCCACACTTAACCGTTTCCGACCGTTGATAGAGCGTGCTGTTTTCGATATTGAGAACAAAGAAAAGCTTGAAGCAACCGTTCGAGAGCGCACAGCAGAGCTTGTCACAGCAAGAAAAGACGCGGAAAGAGCCAACAAGGCCAAGTCTGAATTCTTAGCAATGATGAGTCATGAATTAAGAACACCACTAAATGCCATCATTGGCTTGATAGACGCCCTAAAATCCACATCACTGAACGAAGAGCAACAGTCTATACTGCTTAATATGAGCACATCATCTGAGCTTTTATTGGCAATTATCAGTGACGTATTGGATTTTTCTAAGATTGAATCTGGATGTTTCTCACTAGCACCTCAATGGAGCAACGTAAGAGACACTGTAACTTTTGTATTATCTGAACAAAAGAAGACAGCTGACGATAAAGGTTTGGCGCTAACAGTAACTAGCGATATCCCTGAAGGTGAACTTCATTACATCGACCCAAGTCGCTTGGCACAGATCCTATTTAATTTGATCGGTAACGCGATTAAGTTCACTGAGCGTGGGCATGTCCATGTTTCTATAAAGTACCAGCAGAGATCTTTCTATATAACGGTGGAAGACACAGGGATTGGCATTAGCTCGCAACAACTTTCGTCGCTGTTCAGTCCATTTGTGCAAGCTGATAGCACAATCACACGTAGATTTGGTGGCACAGGTTTAGGCTTGGCCATCACTAAAAGACTGGTTGAACTGATGCGCGGGCGCATATCGGTAGAGAGTGAGCCTGGAAAAGGCTCCAAATTCGAAGTACAGTTGCCAGTGCTTACTAGAGTTACGAATAATCTGGCTAACAAAGAAGACGAATCTTCACGAGAGTTAAGAAGCCGTTATTCCGTGTTAGTTGTCGAAGACAATCCAACGAATCAAATGGTGATAAAGTTAATCCTTACAAGACAAGGCCACGAGGTTTTCATCGCAAGTAATGGTGAAGAAGCGATTGGCTTTATTGAAAGAGGCAACGAATCAATAGACATTATCTTAATGGATGTGTCGATGCCGGTCATGGATGGATTAACCACAACCAAATACATGAGAGACGCAAACATCAAAACACCAATCGTTGCGCTAACAGCACACACATCAGTAGAAGACAAATGTTCGTGCTTAGATGTCGGCATGAATGATTTCGTGACCAAGCCAGTAAGAACTAAAGAGATCACAGAAGCAATTGATCGATTAATGCTTGAAGTCTAATAAACGTATTCTTAATCGAAGATTAGGAAATATGTTTATTAGGTATTTTATGGTAAATAGCCTTACTGTTAAATAGAACATCGATTTGGTAGATAAACAAGAGGCAGGGCATAGCACAAAGATACCTGCCTTATAAATACCAAACACCATTTAACATAATATACATAATACGCACTAATATAGTGATAAATTATAATCTTTTCAAACCCTTATCATTAGTCAATTTTTGCTTGTATGAGTCTCTAAAGGCATTGTTTTCCTTAATCTTTACTCTGAAATTATCCTATTAATTACTTTTTTAGTCGCTCAGCTTCGCTATAGTGTTCCAAACACAATATTTAATTTTCAAGAAATCGCCGCGTCTTGATAGCCAACAACTATCAAACCACCAAAGTAAAATAGGAACAAACTATCATTAACCACTAATATTTTTTGAGGTCGATCACATGAGAACCCCGCCATTTGCTGAGTTGGTGAACCAACATTTTGATTCTTTGCACGACGCTGCGGCGTTTTTTCATGTGACGGTACCGACCATTCGGCGTTGGTTGTCGGGCCAATACTCGATCAATCCCATCGCCGAAAAACTGATGAATGTCCATGCGCGTGGCTATTTGCCCTTAGATCATCGTTGGGACGGTTTTAAAATCAACGTTGACCGCGCCACCTTGATCACGCCAAAAAGACGCGAATTCAACCCCAAAGAATTGCTCAGTTTTGCCTACTGGCGTGATGAGCATCGTCAACTGGTTGAGCGCCACGGCAAGATTGATTCACCCAAATATTACCCACCTAAGGAGCATCCATTGCCGTTTCGTGGCGGTCGTCGTATGCCCGCCAAACCTTGGGTGCCCAGTAAATTCAAATAAAAGAAGCAAGATAAAAAAGGATTAGCGATGAAAGTGAGTGTCTATATCGATCAAGTGCTGTTCAACCAAGCGCTCAGAGCCGCCAAAGACTCTGGACTGACGCCGTCCCAAACCATCGCCCATTGGGCGGCAATGGGTCAATTCATGGAAACCAAATCCCTTGGCTCACTGAGACTGATACGAAGTGGTCAGAAAAAGAAGTGACTCGCCTGCCCGCTTTTATCGATTTGAGGAAAGCTCCCCAGTTAATATTAGTAACTAAAGACATAAATAAAGCCGAGTCAGTCCTCGGCCTTTCACTCACGTTTGATTATGGAACTTGAATGGTATCTTGAATTTCCGACACACAGATCGCCATTAACGCCATTCTCTTATGGGCTGTTTGAATTCTTGAGCTGTAACCGAACCCAGTGGCATACAAAAACTCTGAAGTGCCAGCGGATTGCGTGGTAAGAGCTGGTGCACTGTTACTCGACGTCCAAAAAGCGTAAAGCGTAGGAAACCCAAAGGCTGTATATAACTCACCATGATCCTGGACGAGCGCTGCGACTTCGTTGGCGGTGGCCCGACGCCAATTCACTCGGCTCGCGTACGCTAACTCTGCCAAATCCTGACAATAACGGTCGTATTGGCCACCAACGCCGTCATTTTCTCCCGCACCATCTTGCCGAAAACGCGCATAGAGCCCTGCTATCGGTGCGTGATACCCTAATCTGCCCACATTATCTGACGTATTATCAACACTATAATTGAGCTGCTTTAAAAACGCCAAACTGGGAGAAGAACTAAAATACTTGCCGTTCGCGTCGCCAGTTAACCCTTCTATCACCTTTAAACAGTCGCCTTTTGCATTATTCCGATCGGTATCATTGAGTGCGCCACACATTTTCAGCGCAGGTGTGATCGTAATGGTTAAAGAAGGGCTTGTGATCCCATAAGCCTCAACAGAAAGCGTCACTTCGCCCTGTTTTAGACCGATGATTTTCCCCGTCTCAGTCAGCCGTATTGCCGTGGGATCATTCATGTTTAAGGTAAACTGATCGCGCTTGAGTACTTCAATTGTGTCTTGAGATGTTTTGAGTTCAACGGTCAATTCAGTTGAGCTAAAGATGGGCATCTCGAGTTTACTGGCATAAAGCCTGAGAGACTGGATGTGTGGAGGCTCACTGTTTGAGGGCTCCAGATTTGACTCAGTCTCTCGACCTCCCTCATTTCTTGTCAGGACTTCCTCCGTCTCTTTCCTTTCATTGTTTTTGTTCTTAGGGTTGGGGCTCTCTCCCGTTGCGCTTTGGCTTGAGATGGCACCTGAAACTTCTGAATCCACTCCTTCTACGGTTTCAACGCCCCATACGACGTGCGTATCTTCGACTCCTATGAGTTCAGGCTCTTTGGGCTGCTCAATCTTTGAGTCTGAATTTGGGCACCCCATTAAACCACCCATCAGCGCTCCTAAAACAAGCACTCTCTTCATGTTCATGTTTAATCCTCTGGCTTTACACTTTTCAAAAATGAGCGCTGATATAAACATTTAGAAGGAAAGCGATTTGTCTAGGGGGTAAAAAATTCCGTTTTAATTATGATTAATTACTCAAAACCAAGAGCAATAACCAGTTAAGCTATTGTTTTTCTGAAGTTAATGTTAAGAATTCAATCATGTATAACCTGCTTTTTCTTCCCTCGATCGCGCCCTCAGTGGGTGTACTCGGCGCTTGTTATCACACAACATTGAGGCTAAAATGACCGAATTAGAGACCACTTTAGAGACCGATCATATGACTACTCGAATTTTAGCGGACGTCGCTGCCAGTATTACCGAGTTAAAAGCAAACCCAATGAAAGTGGCCAGCAGCGCCTACGGTGAGCCTGTGGCCGTGTTGAATCGCAATGAGCCTGCCTTTTACTGCGTACCAGCACAAGCGTACGAAATGATGATGGACAGACTGGAAGATTTGGAGTTGCTGGCAATTGCACAAGAGCGCGAATCGGAAGAAACAATTTCGGTCAACATCGATGAGTTATAAACTTAACTTCAAAAAGAGCGCACTGAAAGAGTGGCAGAAGTTAGGCGCGACACTGCAACAACAGTTTAAAAAGAAACTCATGGAGCACTTAGAAAACCCACACGTGCCCGCCTCCAAGCTTTCTGGTGCCGATAACCTCTATAAAATTAAACTACGTCAATCGGGTTACCGCTTAGTTTACAAGGTCGAAGACGACGTCATTATTGTCACCGTACTGGCGGTTGGTAAACGTGAGCGCAGCGATGTGTACCGCAAAGCGATGAAGCGGTTAGACGACTAATCACAGACTTAATCCTCGACTCTTAATACGACCTCACCCTGCTCTAGCAATTCGACAATGGCGTGTTGGTACGCTTCTTCAACAATGGTTTGCTCCCAAACACGTTCGTAATTGGGTAAGACTTGCTGCCTGGAGATGGTCGAAACCCCAAAGCTTAACGAGCCCTCGATACGGTGTCGTCGAATAGTGACCAATTTGGCCTCAGTCCATGAAGAAACTGGTTTGGGGAGACGTTTAGATTGAAGTGCTTTTTTCTTTTTAACCATACTCGTTCCCTATTCTATTTAGACCTACAACCTATCAAGCATATGGTTTACTGACCGACTCATAAAATGTTAAAGAAATGTACGAGCCCCTTTGTACCTTAAACACTTCTTATAAAGATCATCTCGGAATGTCAGGAAGTTCTGCACCCAAGTTAACTACTAAATTACCTGACATTTTATCATACTCAAGAAATGCAGGATTTGGGTAGATGTCCCCTGAGTAAAGCTCTTTTTGGTATAAATAAAGTAAAATAGTAAACAAACCGCATAACGCATTTTTTACGTTTTTCTGGTTAGCTTTATTTGCTTGAGTTGAGCGATTATGTTTGACTTTATTATAGTCAGTCCACCATTGAGGGTTTCTATCGCCACTCCAATCTGACCAAGGTTTAATCGTAAGGTCATATCGAGGTACCATACATTCAACCGTGTGAAAGTTTGGATATGCATCTTTGAGCTCGGCTCTATAATCATTCATATTTTTAGCTGAGCTTGTTAGATTAACTTTCTTACAAACTAACTTCGCTACAACATCAATTTCAGAGCATATAGCAAGGTATAATTTTGTGTATGCAATAGAGTAAGTTGAGTTATTATTTTCACTTAACTCAACATATTCTACCGTTTCGATAAAATCTTTCTCTAACGAAAGAAAGTGTTGCCAATGGGCTTTGTTGCGTAATTCA
>NZ_JBFRSD010000023.1:0-5518 GCF_041473395.1 Vibrio sp. 10N.222.55.C6 | reverse complement strand
ATCCAATTAGGAAACAAAGCCGTTTAAATGTGAGAATAATTCTTAGAAGGTATTCTCATAGGCCAAAACGAGATCGCGTTCTGTTCCAGTCAATCAAGTGTGTTTATGAGAAAACTAGCAGGTGTCAAAGGCTATTTGGGCTGTGGAGTTGGTTAATGATTTTGCTCAAAAATAAAGCTTCCCATAGGGGAAGCTCAAATCTCAATTGCTATAGAGGCTAATCTCGTCAAGAGTTAAAGCGTATTTTCTAGCTTTATTAGGAAAGTAACGATGTCTTCTGAACTGATATCTTTATGGGTAACAAAACGTACTGGATTACCAGGCGACATAGTAATGTCTTGCTCACTTAACTCGCTTGCGATGCGGTTGATATCTACTGACTCATCTAATTTAGCAAACACAATGTTAGTTTGGATGAAATCAGGGTTAACAGAAAAGCCTTCTAGCTTGTTTAGGCCAATCGCTAGATTTTTTGCATTGTCGTGGTCAGCTTTAAGTTGAGCCACGTTCTCCGTGAGCGCCATTTTCCCTGCTGCGGCAAGAATACCTGCCTGACGCATACCGCCACCGACCATTTTACGTAGGCGGCGTGCTTTAGCGATGTACTCTTTACTACCAAGAAGTAGAGAGCCAATCGGCGCGCCTAAGCCTTTTGATAAACAGATCGTCATTGAATCGAAGTGTTGTGCGATCTCTTTAATGTGAACATCCAGTGCTACTGCTGCATTGTATACGCGCGCGCCGTCGAGGTGCATTTGCAGGCCGTGTTGGTTTACGAACTCACGTGCTTCCGCTAGATAAGACATTGGCAGGACTTTACCATTGATCGTGTTTTCTAAACTAAGAAGCTTGGTACGAGCAAAGTGGCTGTCGTCGGGCTTAATCGCAGCGGCAAGCTTTTTAAAGTCTAAAGTACCGTCTGGGTTATTCTCGATTGGTTGAGGTTGGATAGAACCAAGGACCGCAGCGCCGCCAGCTTCGTATTTGTAGTTGTGCGCCTGCTGGCCACACAGATATTCATCACCACGCTCACAATGCGCCATTAAGCCAAGAAGGTTGGCTTGTGTACCTGAAGAGGTAAACATTGCCGCTTCAAAGCCTGTCTCATTTGCTGCCCACTGTTCTAGTTCGTTGACGGTTGGGTCATCGCCATAAACATCATCGCCCACTTCTGCGTTTGCCATTGCGTCACGCATAGCTTGCGAAGGTTTAGTTACGGTATCAGAACGAAAGTCCATGTTTCTCTCCTAGAGTACTTTAGGTAGCCATATAATTGGCTATAGATGGCCACATAGTTGGGCTTTACTTAAACAAGCGATAGTTTTGGTATCAGTGATTTGATCGTGTCGTATTTTATCGTGCAGTTCTTCTAAACTCAGTTCGATCACCTCTATGACTTCATCTTCGTCGCATTCAAAGCGGGTAGTGAGGCTTAAGTCTTTTGCGACAAACAGATGTTGTATCTCATCACAGAAGCCAGCCAAAGGGGTGACTTGCCCCAAGCTTTGAAAAGAAGTTGCACTGTAACCTGTTTCTTCTTCCAGTTCGCGTTGGGCACATTGAAGAGGTGTCTCATCTATTTCCATCGTGCCTGCGGGTAGTTCCAAAAGCCATTTCTTTAGAGAAGGGCGGAACTGGTTAATGAGGATGATTTTTCCAGACGAAGTGATAGGAAGAATAACTGCCGCGCCAGGGTGATTGATTGTTGTATGTTTTACCACGACGTTCGTAGGGAGCGTCACGTTCTCCTCTATGAGAGAAATACTTTTCCATTTATGGATAACTTTACTCATGCAGTCTGGCCACATTCCTTGCCAATTTTTCGTATAACGGAAGACGTGCACCACCATAACGTCTATGGTGTCGAAAATAAAAGAAAAATTAGGTTTCGTATTAGATTTAGTTTCACGCCGTTCGTGATGTTACTCTCATAATTGGAATCTATGATTGCGCCAAAATTACCGACGTAACCATCTGATATAAATGCAACTCAATAATAAAATGCACTTGTAACAAAGCGCTAACAAATGTATAAAAACAATTCTACACTCTCAACTGTTCAAAGATTTTCGGAGTAACGCATGAACCCTTCTATTTCTTCACATGCTGACAAGGCGCTACTCTCTGAAAGAATCAATAAATTAGCGCATGCTCTGTCTGATGGTGTCTACGAAAGAGAAGACACGATTAAGCTTTGTTTACTGGCTGCTTTGGCTGGTGAAAGCGTGTTTCTATTAGGCCCTCCGGGCATCGCAAAAAGCCTTATCGCGAAACGTCTCATTCAGGCTTTTGATAACAGCAGCTATTTCGAATATTTGATGACTCGTTTCTCTACTCCCGAGGAAGTGTTCGGCCCACTAAGTATCCAAGAATTAAAAGACAACGGTCGTTACGTAAGACTAACCGAAGGCTACCTACCAACTGCACAAGTCGTCTTCCTCGATGAGATCTGGAAAGCCGGCCCTGCAATCCTAAACACGCTACTTACTGTCGTTAACGAAAAGACTTTCAAAAACGGCAGTGATATTGAACGTGTACCGATGCGTCTACTAGTATCGGCATCCAACGAACTTCCAGATGAAGACAGCGGCTTGGAAGCACTTTATGACCGTATGTTGGTACGCGTGTTCGTGAACCGTATTCAAAACAAACAAAACTTCAAATCGATGCTGACGACGGGTACTTCTCAAGAAGCGGTAATTCCAAAAGGTTTGGCGATTACGGACATTGAATACCATCAATGGCAGAAAGAGCTCGATAAGCTGGAACTGACAGACAATTCGTTTGATAAGTTGTTTGAACTAAAAACCATGCTTGAAGAGACGGTTAAGAAGCAAGGCTCTGCTTCAGAGTCAGAATTGTATGTATCAGATAGACGCTGGAAGAAGGCCGTTAAACTATTGAAAGCGAGTGCGTTCTTTAGTGGTCGCGATAGCGTGAACCCTCTGGATATTATGCTTCTGCAAGATTGTTTGTGGCATAGCCCAGAATCACGTGATGTGGTTCGTAGCGTGGTGAAAGACTTTGCATTGAACCGAGCGTTTGATCAACAAGAGTCGAAAGCTCAAATTGAAATATCTCGTGAAGAGTTAGAAGAGATTCAAGACGATGTTGAATCAACGTTGTCGGTGTCACTTTCTATGGAGTCAACCAGTGGCTTGTTGCGTAAAGATGTTTACCAGAATGACATCAAGAACGCGAAAATGTACAGCGTGGGCAGTGCTTACAATCTAGTGAAACTGGTTATGCTGCAAAGCAACATGTCGGTTTCTGAATCTGAGAAAGGCGATAGCCGTTGGGTATACGTAGCCAAAGACGATTTTGATCGTGTTCTTAAAGAAGGTCACGGTGATATTTACGGTTACGTAAACGAAAATAAAAACCTATGCCGTTTAAAACTCGACTTGGATGCATCAAACCAATTAGTGATTAAAGACATCGCCAATCGCTCTGTATTGGTGAGTGTGGTTACTACTGACGGTTTAGACCAAGAACTGTACAACAAGTGGTTGAGTGGCGCTGAGAAAGCCTTAGAACAGTTAACTGAAGCTGAATTCAAGTTAAAACGCGTTCGTACTGAATTCCATGATGCATTACCTCATAACTATATTGACCCTGATTTACCAAAAGCGATGGAAGCAAGTTTGCAATCGGTAACGCAAGATTTTGAAACCACGAAAGTGAAGAGTGCCAAGATTGCTCAGCGTATTAAGTTTATGAGCCAGTACTTCGAGTAAGAGGAGAGCATATGTTAGGAGCAGACGGCTTAAACCTCGCTTTGATGGTGGCTGATTCAGGAATCATTGATACCGCGATGAATGATCTCATCGCTCGTTCTCAAGTCATGATGGCTGCAGAGAACAAAGGTGTGAAAACCTCAGTGAAAAACCACTTAGTTAAATGGCGCGGTAAAGTTAAAAAACGCGTTACTAAGGTGTGTGAAACTGATCGATTCCAAGAGGAAATCGCCCTTTACCAAGAAGTGATTTACTGGGATGAACCTCAGTTCTTTGATGAGATTGACAGCGTTATCAAAAAGCTGGAGTGGCACTCAGCGTTTTATCTACAAGCTCGACGCCTTATGGAGAACAACAAGGGTGTTTATAACGCGATGTTTCCACACTACTTTTGCGACCAATGGTACCAATCACTTTCTGATGCGATTAAACAAGCTCAAGTAACTGAACTTGAAACAAGCAAAGAAAAAGTCTTAGCCGATCTTTATCAGCGCATGGAAACCATGAAAAACATGGATAAAGTGACTGAGTCGGGTGATGAAGGCAGTGTAGGGCGCTTGTGGGACATGGCTTCTGCCAAATTAAGCAAAACAGACCTTACCATCATGAAACGTCATGCTGAGTTCTTGAATAAGCACAAGGGCTTGCAAGAGATCGCTGAAAAGCTAGGCCGTATGGCTGGTGAGGAAGATGATCCTTCGCTACACAAAGCCCCTGTAGAAGAATTGCAGGTGGTTGAAGAGAAAAGCGATGAAGCGGTCGATGATATTGTCGGGATTCATGAAAGTGATGACCTTAACAAGATGCTGCCAAACGAAACCATGTTCTTAGCTTATCCTGAACTTGAGGTTATCTTTTACAAGCACTTGGCCGACAAGCGTTTACTGAGCTATCGCTCGCAAGGTAAATCACGCACGTTACGCAAAGTGAAGGCGCAAAAACCAGATAGCAAGAACATCGATATTGAAAAGGGCCCGTTTATCGTCTGTGTGGACGCTTCGGGTTCTATGAGTGGTTTCCCTGAGCAGTCTGCTAAAGCAATGGCTTATGCCTTAATGCAAATTGCTCTTGCAGAAGAGAGAGACTGTTATGTGATTCTTTTTTCTTCTGAGCAGATTACCTATGAGTTAACAAGGCAAGATGGCCTACGTGAAGCGAGCGACTTCTTAAGTTACTCATTCCACGGCGGTACGGATTTGGAACCTGTTCTCATGAAGTCGATTGACCTAATGACTGGTGATAAATACAAGAATGCCGATTTAATCGTACTTTCTGACTTTATTGCGCCGAAACAATCAGACGAAATGATTGCTCAGGTTGAAAAGTTGAAAGAACACAAAAACCGTTTCCATGCGGTTAGTCTTTCTAAGTATGGCAACCCTCAACTTATGACTATGTTTGACCACTGCTGGGC
This sequence comes from Vibrio sp. 10N.222.55.C6, assembly GCF_041473395.1. Taxonomy (NCBI): domain Bacteria; kingdom Pseudomonadati; phylum Pseudomonadota; class Gammaproteobacteria; order Vibrionales; family Vibrionaceae; genus Vibrio; species Vibrio sp. 10N.222.55.C6. Next base: position 367 of record NZ_JBFRSD010000023.1, on the reverse strand, counting down.
GTATCATCCGAGTCTTGTCGGTCGTTTCATGAAGAAGTGGTAGCGCTAGAACATCTTGTTTAACTCGATTTTGCTGTGTGTTTTTTGATTAAAGAGATCGAACATGCAGCAATTTGATTTAAATGTCAGCAAACAGAATTTAAATTCACATTTTTGTTTGACTATCTTCACTCAATCCGTAAAGTAGGCACCCGAACACAGCGGGGCTAACGTTTAGTCGGTTCTAACGTGTTGAAAAATGGCGCCTTGGCAGAGTGGCTATGCAGCGGATTGCAAATCCGTGGACCTCGGTTCGACTCCGGGAGGCGCCTCCATTCTTTTTCTTAGCTTGATAAGTTAAGAGATATTAAGAATGAAAATGCGATAC
>NZ_JBFRSD010000022.1:0-22037 GCF_041473395.1 Vibrio sp. 10N.222.55.C6 | reverse complement strand
TTATTTTCACTTTTTTGAAAGGTGAAGACAAAAGGTATCGTTACTTGCATTAGCAAATAACAACCTCAACAGTGTACTAATCTGTTGATGACAATTTGTTGGAGGGATGGCTGAGTGGTCGAAAGCACCGGTCTTGAAAACCGGCAACCGTTAATAGCGGTTCTAGGGTTCAAATCCCTATCCCTCCACCACTTATTCTTAGAAAAAAGCCTTTGATTATCAAAGGCTTTTTTCGTATCTGAAACATAGAAAAGTCACCTAACACAGATAGGTGATACATATGTATTTGATAAAACTGGCTTCTGGCGTGTACTATACACGCATTGCCACCCCTGTTTTTCTACAAAACTCCCATGACTACCCAAAGGAAGTCCGCTTCTCTTTGCTTACCAAAACGCGCCGTGAAGCGATCAAACGCAATACTCGTTTAGCCAGTGCGATCTGCTCTCTGTTCGACAGAGCACTTAATCAGTACATGCCATACAACACGTTTAAAGCCATTCTGCTGGTGTTGATTAAGCGTGTACGGCAAGAATTTGATGCTCAAGTAAGGAATCAGCCTTGTCAGTATAATATTGTTGCTGATACCGCTCCACCAGCGCCTATCCAGGTTGCAACTAATAATCCTTCCAAGGATTTCAAATTCTTTGCCAACGAGTTGGATGAGTTTATTCAATCAAAAAGGCTAGAAAGCATTACACATCTCTCAGTGACGCAACTGAAGCAACGTTGCACCGACTTCATTTACTTCATCAGAAAACGCAAGTTACCTGCGACAGCCAAAACCGCTATGACCTACAGAGATAGCCTATTAAGCCGAGGGCTGAGTTCAAAAACAATCAAAGACTACCTTGCCGCCATAAGGCAGTTTTTCACTTGGTGTGTTCAGCGAGAAACGATTGCCAGCAATCCATTTCAATCCATCAAAACACCTAAATCAAAGGCCACTAAAGCGTCTGAACAGCGTTCTCGGTGGACTTTGGACGAACTCACGAAACTATTAACTTCAAGCGAGTACTGTCGCAGGGATAATCAATTTGATTGGGTAACAAGATTGCAGATCTACCATGGCTTAAGGCCCGCAGAAGCGTGCCAGTTATCAACAGCAGACATCAAGAAAGTTAATGGGATCTATTGCATCACATGTTCTGATTCAAATGAGAAGCAACGACTTAAAACCAAGAATGCTTACCGTTTGGTGCCCATCCATCAATCTATGATTCAATCAGGGTTTATTGAATATCTAGAAGAACGCAACCATAAGCGCTTGAAGCAGTTGTTTGACTATAAACCACACGGTAAGAACCACGACTGGTCTTTCCGCTATAGAACACACCTCGGCAAGATACAAACGGATATAGGCATGAAGCCCAAGGAACGGCCAACCGCATATTCATTCCGCCATACGTTTATTGATGAGCTAAAAATGGCCGAGGTTGCCGAGCACGTTGTGTCGGAAATCGTCGGTCATGCTCACCCCAACATTACCTATGGTCGCTATGGTAAGAATACTGATTTGCAGAAGCTTTATGAAGCCGTAAATGCCTTTCCTGTATTAGCTGGAGGAGATAGCCATGCGTAAGCTCGCTCACTTTGAATTGAAGTCTGTATTAAGTGCTCTAGACGATGCTGAGTTCACCCAAAATTATGACTTCTCGAATCTAGTCGAATGCGGCATTAGCCTTGAAGCCATACGGCTTGTTTACCGTCTAAAGACGGCATTAAAGCAAGATAATGATTTAACGGTGGCGAATTACATTCAGCATGTAAATCAGGTGTATGCCGTCGCCGATTCATTCTACGGATTTAAAGAGATGCTTGGTTACGATGTGCTTTCTCAGGAGATCGAAAGGGAAGAAAAGCTTTTGCAGTTGATTGATTTTGTACAAAGCCATGGCATGGATATCAGCATTACGACCCAAGGAATAGCATGGGCGATATCCGTGCGGCTTGAGTAAGGTGATTGACACCTGAGCGCCGTTTACGGCGCTCTTATTGGTGTTCACAGTGCTCACTCTCTACCTGCTAGCTCAGAAATGACAAAACTTTATTAGGCATTTCAGGACACTGGAAAATTTCAGATAAGCTCTGCTACTTCATAGTATTCGATTAGCTACAAAGTAGTGTCTAGTGTTGGTGGTGGAGAGCTCTTATCTGTGATATCAAGTCGTCACTCACACCCTCACCAAATGTACTGACCAGATTACGGCCTGGAAACGATTTTAAGCGCTCATCCAATGCCATCTCACCGCAGACATACCACTCATCAACTTCTAGTGCTTGAGCGTGTGCGAACATGCGTCTGTAAGGGTCATTGTCATCAGGGCGCAGCATTACGTTTTTATATGGAGCTAATTGGTTATCTGTAAACACATTGTGTTTGATGAGCAGATCTCTAGTGTAGTAATCACCAGTTGGGTAAAGTAAGAGACCTGCTTCTGTCGCTGCGCGTGCTAGTTTCTTGGCTCCCGCACGATCTGGCTCGACATGTCTTAAAAAGTGGTCACTTGTGCTAAATGGTTTTTGTGATTTAAACGCCTCTCGTACGTTATCATGTCTAGTAAGGTATGCACTTGAGTATATAAGTGAGTGAGGGTCGAAAAATAGAATCTTCACGGCATTCTCCTCTGCGAACTGAGTAGCAAATCGCTTGGTAATTAAGGTACGACAGAATCGCTTGGTGATCACACATTGTGAGTTGCCGTTCTGAATCGTTGTTGGACAGAATTAAGTTAGATAAATAGCTCTAACTTGCTTCACTCAGATTAGAAAAATTAATCATTTGGGTATAATTTATTCCTTTAGCGTCCAATGACGACATAAGCTCATTGACAGTAATCTCATCCAAGTCGTCTAATTGATTCAACATCTTATCAAACTCAATCCCCTTGACTCCAAATTCCACGTCACATGCTAGGTCATCTGAGTAAAATGAATTATCGAATGATTTGATTGATGAAAGTACAGTGGTTGTAGTTTTGACCGTTGCGGCTATGAACTGTAACCAAGTTTGATTTTCATCTCGTCGCCCTTCTGCACTGAATTGCAAACTCAGGCGATCTTCCAACACGCTTAAATCATAATCAATTGAAGCAAACATTTTTTCTGCTTTATCGACATCTTGTTCAAATCGACTCAACTCAACCAACTTTGAACAGTCTTCCATGATATCTGAGCACGACAAGAGAGCATCATCGACTACTCTGGTATCACCTTCGCCCACTCCGAAAATAAGACCATTATGTGGGTATAGGTTTTGGTAGAGTTGTTTTCTATCAAATCTTATTGTCCATGGTTCTCCTAATGAATTGTATGATTTTGTAAATAAAACCTGCGTGTTAAAGTGGTCGATGAAGTGTTCATAGTGTGCGAGATACAACTTGGTTCGGTTATCTTGTTCTGCATTACGTATCTGTTTCTGCGCATTCAAAAGCTGTTCGGCGGCTTGTTTCGCTCCATGCAGTTTACCAATAAGTACTGCTAGTGGGATTGCTAATGATGTAACACCAAGAGGTAGCTTACTTATGTCCAGAAATGTTGAATAAGCTTCCGCAGTGAAAGCAAGCTCATACTTAATCCAGACTGGAGCCCCTAACCCCAGAGCAATTACTATGGGCATAAAAATACAAATCCAAAACAAAGGCTGCCGTTCTAAGCCTGCCTTAGGGTTAAGGGCTAGCCAACCTAACATGCTCTTTAGCACGATGTTTGCCTCCTTTGTTAATCGTTGTTATGGTAGTTTAATCAACCTATTTATGTCATGACACCAATAGGCTGCTTTACTTCCTGTAATAATTGTATAATTCAGATTTGATATTCCATCGACGGAAGTAGTATCGAACGGCGAATCATTAGGTAACAGAATGGTACTAGGATTGATTGGTACAAAATGAAACTCTGGTACGTCTGGAAGTACGATTTCCAAGTCAGACAATCGGTGCACAACCCAACTAATGTTCTTCAGCTCCAGCCTAGTCTTTTCATAATCACCCCGCACTTTAGAACTGTTAAGTTCATAGTCTTGGATTGCTCCCGATAACCTATGCCCCCCTTTCTCAAGATGCTCCCTGATATATTGAGGGATAATCGCCTCTGGCTCGCCAGTTGTTTCAATCCACTCTGAGATGATTTCAGGGGGAATTTTGGGGTCTGGTATGCCACTAAGTCTATGAACTCTTTTAGCGCTGCTTCTATAATTGGGGCGAACTTTCCAAGAGGCTAAAAAATTTGAAACCGCAACACAATCAACGTTTGATAGATTATCAACACCAGAAGCAACGTTATCGCGAACTCTATAGAACTCACCCTCTATCGTAGTAAAGAATTTTTCTGTTTTATTGTCCCATGCGCGTAGGGAAATAGCATAGTCATCGTATCTATCATACTCAATGAGCTCGACATGCACTTCGGGCTTAACCACCCTATATATCTGTTTTTGTTGCGTAGAAAAGTGCTTCATCAAGCCATTTGGGAGAAAATGTTGCCTGAAAGTAATACTAAACGGATTACCTTTAAGAAGTCCAAAATCATGCGCTTTTTTCCTTCCCACTTTTACCTCTCTCAATCTCAAGTCTATCGCCAACTTAGAACTAGAAGTTGCGATCATCAACCACTCATCTAGCCCTAACAATAATCAGACGTTCGTCAATTGCAGGACCTTTTGTGTAGCTATAGTCAAAAGTAAAACTATTGGATTCTATGGTTCTATTTGTGTTTCCCCAGAATACGTCATTGAGAGGTTGAGATTCTGTTGGAGCATATATATTGATTAGCGCGTCGAGCGCTCTTTGAGCTTCTCGCTTGTCAGCGTGAATTCCATATCCGACATCCTTAGACCAATCGTTCCACATGAGTTTAATATTAGCTACTTTGCCTGTACCAGCTTTTTCGTTAATAAACCACTTAACTGTTTCTGCTCTTCCTTGTATGCATCCATATAGAGCCCCCCAATCACCAGATGCTGGTGTTATCTTAGGGGTTCTGCAATCAAGAGCTTTTGTTGCTAACTTACTTTCTAGTGCAAAGGTGTCAAACCCACTTTTTACTGTAGTATGTGACTCAGCTGAATATTGCTTACTATGTCTTTCACTCTTGTTTTCCGTGTCATTTTCTCGTTTGGTACGTTCGACCTTATCAAGTATTTTTTTAAACTCAGCGAGTTCTTTTTCTTCAGCTTCGGCAGCAGACTTCCTTTCACTTTCTTTCTTCAAGCTTTGTTCTGCCGCATTTTTAATATTGATTTTGATTTGATTGCGCTTGCTAATTATATCTGACTCGAAAGCCATTGCAGCCTCTGTCCATGTATTGTTAGGGATAAGATATTTATCATAAAAAACTTTGAAATCGCGTGTAAAGGCGACGCTGAACATTACTTTTTCTTTATTTTTTAAACTGTATATTTCATTTGTGAAACCATTCCCTGCACAGTGCTTTAGTGTTTTTTCTGATATGTCAGCCAGCTCTCTCACTCCTTTTAATCCATGGGTTAATTTTTCATACTGTTGGATTAAAAGTGCTGTGTTATTTTCGAAGTCTTTATCCATTACCTCGGTAAATAGAATTATTGAATCCCTTTTTAATCGTTGGGTTTTCATGTTGGCATCACTACAATCATTAGCGTACGACAAACTAGGTATACCAATCATAAATGCTGCTACTAAAGCTCTTTTTTTCATCCATGCATCCTCACTCATAACAGAAAGAATTATAACGAGGTTGTAGCCTTTAGGGCTAGGGTCTTTATGAAATGAGATTAAAACTAGTAGATTACGTCTGATACACTTACAAAATTTCAACATGCACGTTTATAAGGATGAGCTCATTCCATTACTATACGTATTAGTTAATCTATGGGAAAAATCGCCAAACAACTCACCAACGGAGTCCCTTTCTAACGCGAATTGGGGCAGATGTGAGGTAGCTTATTCACTTTCATGTCTGTTAGCGGTCGACTTTGGTAACTCACTCTGTTATTTAGCCTGAAAAACATACAACCATGTCGATGTGGAATTTAAAATTAACATAAGCTTATGTTTTAAAATAAGATAGTGCATGTTCATGAAATCGACATCATGTCGAACTCATGAACATTAGATCAGTTCCGTTCCATGTTCATGAAAATGACCACATGTCTATTTCACGAACATTTAGGTGTTGGTACGGCAGTATCACCATGGTCTTGGCTGAGATTTCCATGAGCGTCTACGCCTAACCCATTTAAGCGATCATTTTCCTTCTCAAGGTGAAAGCTCTTTTCTTTTAACACTTCAGTGTTAGTTCTCGATTCAGAAAGATCACTGGTTAATTTCTTAATCGTTTGCTCTGCTTTCTCCAGAGCTTTGTTGGCACTTTCAGAATGGGTGGTGGATATTACGAGCTGTTCTTTCGTTGCATCCAACGCATTATCAAGATCGGAATACTTAAGCTCCAATTTCTCAAGTTCTAAGCGCCTTTCTTCTAACTGAGTCGTCAAAACGGTTTGCTCATTCAGTAACACCACATTTTTGGTGGTTAACTCGTTGATCAAGCGCAGAGAGTCATCCTGTTTAGTTTTGAGTTCATTGAAATCAATTTCCAACAGCTTCAATTTCTGTGTTTGGTCAGAGTTAGTCTGTTCCAGTTCCAAATTCCTATCTACGAGTTCATAATTTTGTTGTTCAAGGCTTTCATTAATTGAAACCTGAGCGCGTACGCGCTCCTCTGTCGCTATTGTGAGTGTTTCGGCAATGGTTCGAGCTTCTATCGCTTGTTCTTTCTCATTGAGCGCTCCTTGAAGCCTTGTTCGAGTCAATTGTTCATGATGGGCGTTTGTAATTTCATTGAGTCGAACAATAAGCTCAAACATCGATTTTGCTAGTGTGGCCTCTGACAGTTTATAAGCTTCCTGAATCTCTAGAGGCAAAGGTTCAGGGTCAGTTGCGACGGTGCTGGGTAGAGTTTGGATTGCATCAGGATGTTTCACGAAAGCGGGGAGTATTCCCATTTCCGTAAGACGCTTTATGTCGTTATCGAATGAGGTCGTTTTGCCTTTGAGTAGTACTTCTCGTACACGCCAGCCTTTCGGTTCTATACCTCTGTTTAGCAAGTCATTAACGACAATGATTAACTCTTCTTCTGTATATGATTTTGGCCTAGCCATCTTGATCACCTTTGTTCTCGTTATAAGTAGCGAAGTGTGTTGGCAACGTTTGTTAGTTTGTTCGTAACAAACAAACTTTGCTGCGTCTTCACAGGAAAAGTACGATGGTTTGGTGATGTCCGTCAAATGCTAATTTTCAGAAAAATTCAATAAAATTAATTACTTAAAATGCACCGTATCTATAATAAGAACAAAGACCATTTCAAATTAGCAGTTGTTTTTCAATTGCGTTGATTTCGGTTGTTCTGGTTATATTTGGTAAACGAGTAGGGGAAATAGCGCTTTTTTCTAGTGACTAAAATTGAGATCTTATTCACAAATGGATGGGCTGTTTCTCTAGGAAATACAGCTAAGCTAATACTCATTAGTCTAATGGTTGTTAGCCTAACGTTCATTAGGCTAACGTTCGTTAGCTTAACGATCATTAGCTTAGCTTTCTCTAGACCAAATAAGCCCGAAGTATTTTGATGAAGTTTGATTCTGTAGGGGTGTTATAAGTCCATTATTAAGGACTTATAACGGTGTAAGCCCCTGGCGATGGCTATAAGGGCATTATAATGGACTTAAGAAAGGTGATTTTCTGACAGCGAGATGATGGTATTGCTTGTTAGCTGAACTGACCCATCAAACACAAACTATATTGTCTGGTATTCAATGGGTTGGTGGAGGTGAGTGCGTACTAAGAGAAATCTCCTGTTTCAATTCTAGCTATCATTTCGAGGACTTGTGCTTTTCCATCCGATCTTTTTAGTGCTTCTAAAGGGCTTACACCACCGAGTGGCTTTTTACTATTGCTTAGCCATTCATCGCATAACGCTTCATCATTAAAAATGGCCATCAGGCGTGACTTAATTTCAGCATCTAACTGTTCATTCATTTCTATTGTCTCCTAGAAGCAAGCAAAACCATGTTATTAGCCAGGTGCAGCAGAATCGGGCTTCGTGCATGTACATGGTTAAATCGATTTGATTGTTATCTATCACAAATTGTGGATCTTAACTTAGCAGAAACGGTGGTGAGCGTACAACGATAGACAATGAAATTTTGATCCCTATAAACTAATGATTTAACTAAGTTTTGTAGTGTTAGGTTTTAGCAATTCTTTAAGGTCGGTCATACAATGGTTCTGATTCTAGCTAGACGACCATCGTTGTTATGGATGATTGGCCGTAGATAAATGTGGTTTTTAGTATGTTATCGAATAGATACTGTCGTAACATCAAGTCTACAATGATGAATTAGTATTAAATGTTCAAATAAAACAAAAGCTTGAAAGTTGGTGTCGGTGTCGTTTCGTTAAAAACCTTTATGATCGGTCATGCTGTGGTTCTTAGTTCAACTAGCGCTGTATTTCATGATTGCTCGTAGATAAATTTGGTTTTCTAGTATTTTATCGATGAAGACAGCCATAACTCCAAGCCTACAATGATGAGTAATTCATAAATATTGAAATAAAACAATACGTTGAGATTATGTGGTGGTGTGATTTCTTTTAAATTCTTTAAGATAGGTAATGCAATGGCTGTGATTCGAGTAGGTAGCCCATCGTTGTTTCTCATGATTGGTCGTAGTGAAATGTGGCTTTCTAGTCTTTTATCGACGAAGACAGCCATGACTCCAAGCCTACAATGATGAATAATTCATAAATATTGAAATGAAACAATTATTTGGGATTGTGTAGTGGTTTGATTTCATTGAAATTCTTTAAGATCGGTCATGCAATGGTTCTGATTCTAGTAAGCAGCCCATCGTTGTTTCTCATGACTGGTCGTAGATAAATTTGGTTTTCTAGTCTTTTATCGACGAAGACAGCCATGACTCCAAGCCTACAATGATGACTAATTCATAAATATTTAAATAAAACAATACGTTGGGATTTTTTGTGGTGTGATTTCTTTGAAATTCTTTAAGATCGGTCATGCAATGGTTCTGATTCTAGTAGACAGCCCATCGTTGTTTCTCATTATTGGTCGTAGAGAAATGTAGTTTTCTAGTATTTATCGAACGAATACTGTTGTACTACCAAGTCAACAATGATGAGCTAGTGTTTTATGTTCATATAAAACAAGAGCTTGATAATTGGTGCAGGTGTGGTTTCGTTAAAACCTTTAAGATAGATCATGCTGTGGTTCTGATTCAAGTAGGCAGCCCATCGTTGTTTCTCATGATTGGTAGCAATGAAATGCGGTTTTCTAGTCTTTTATCGACGAAGACAGCTATGACTCCATGCCTACAATGATGACTAATTCATAAATATTGAGATAAAACAATTATTTGGGATTGTGTGGTGGTGTGATTCCTTTGAAATTCTTTAAGGTAGGTCATGCAATGTTTTTGATTCTAGTACGCAACCCATCGTTGTTTCTCATGACTGGTCGTAGATAAATTTGGTTTTCTAGTCTTTTATCGACGAAGACAGCCATGACTCCAAGCTTACAATGATGACTGATTTGTAAATATTGATATAAAACAATGCCTTGGGGTTGTGTGGTAGTGTGATTTCTTTGAAATTCTTTAAGATCGGTCATGAAATGGTTCTGATTCTAGTTGGCTGACCATCGTTGTTTCTCATTATTGGTCGTAGAGAAATGTAGTTTTCTAGTATTTATCGAACGAATACTGTTGTACTACCAAGCCAACAATGATGAGCTAGTGTTTTATCTTCATATAAAACAAGAGCTTGATAATTGGTGCAAGTGTGGTTTCGTGAAAAACCTTTAAGATCGGTCATGCTGTGGTTCTGATTCTAGTAGGCAGCCCATCGTTATTTCTCATGATTGGACGCAGTAAAATGTGGTTTATTACCCACTACCTCGCAATCGGACAGATCTTGCTTTCATTTTGTCATGTGTAAGTGTAGTAGAATCACTTGTGGTAACCAATTTTTGCCCCAAAGTCATTTAGCCATGGAGTTATCAAGATATACCTATAGCCATTTTTGACCTAGTTTTCCTTATAGTTGCGTATTATCTTAGCTTTGTATGAAGAGTCATGGGTAAGGTATCTTGCTTTTTTGTATTGTTTTATAAAAATCAATGGATATCCTATTGATTTTTAAATGTATAATATAATTTTATCTATTCGTTTGAATCGAGAGAAGATACTATGACTATAAATCATGTTGAGCATTCAAGGGACTGGTCGAAGATTAAATCTCTTTTGGAGCTATCCACACGAGCCTCAACTTATTCGCAGAAATTCTACAGTTTAGAGCAGCAGAAAGAAGCTGAAGATTTAGCAAAGTTTCTAATGCACGCATCACTTACGACAGAACCTCTAGATAGAAACTGTGTATCAGCGCTTCTCAATGGAACCAAGTTATGGGATCGCAATGGCGAACTTGTATCGATTAGCAAAGGAATAGAAATTGAATATTTAGAAGAGTGCTGCCTTGTAATGTTCGAGGCTGATTGCCTTTTACTTACCTGTAACTTAGAAAATCACCTTGAGCAGCACGTCGATGACTCTCTAATTCCTGTAATAGAAACACTCAGAACTTTACAACATATTCAACGTGGTCAGGAAGGCTACAAAAAGCCCAATCTCTTTGTTTCAGAAGAAATATGGAACAGAGAATTCATTAGTACTTCCCTTTTACTCTCCTATGTGGAAAAAGAAGATAACTCGTATGTTTTCAACGGAAGAAACCATAATCTTAACCTACTAGTCAGTACCTTTTTATGGCAGAAATTACTTTCTAACTCGACTAGCTCTAAGGAAGCCTTCGAACAGTGGCTATGTATCATGCGTTTTACATGCAGTGCCGCTTTCCCTGTTCTTAAATATGCGACGTCAGATGCAGAGTACAGTGCTTATACAGCAGAACTACAAAAACACTTATTAAAGCTCCCTGTCCCTAAAGATTTAGCCCGTTCAATATCAAACAGTAACCATTTTTCTGACGTTGTTCTCAACTACACTCAAACGCTAAACTTCACCATATCGATTGGAGGTTCACAAACTGAGGGGGAATCTAATAACGCAGATGAATGTGTGAAGCAACCTCGACAAAACGCGGTTAAAAAGGATTCTTTACTTTCCCTCAACTCTCATTCATTACGTACTGTTAGTAAAAACGAGTTTGCTGAAATACAGGATCATTTTAAAAGCAGAAATTATTGGGGAGGAGTTGGCCACTTTTATAGTTGGCTGATTTCAGAACTTTTGGAGGAAAGCATTTGTGTCGATAACCATTCGCTGTTTTACCCTCATGCACTGATAGAGTTGATAGAGTTTGCGCTAGAACACCCTTTACTTAAGCATCTACTTTTCGGTGACTTATTTCAATTTCGATTATTACCTAAATATTTCTGCGTTCTGCTATCTCGAATAGACACATGCAACTTCGCAATGTTTTGGTTTACCCATCTCTATGATGAAATTTCACAGCAGATTGAAAATCGAGATGTTATGGAAGCATTAGAGGTTTCTATCTCTAAAAGATACGCAGAAACGAACTCTAACAATACTGAATGTAGTGAAGAGTTTCTTGATATAGTTCTTGTTTTGACTGATAAGTTAGGTCTATATAGAGATAACTTTAAAGATTCAAGCTACCTCACCCTGTTTAATAACTTTTTAAAGTATCAAGAACCTAATAAAATATTATCAATGATTGATATTATTGATAAAGTTGATTTAAGCGAACATTCTTATCCGACCCCAACGATTTTTAAGCTACGTAATAACACGTACTTCTTATTATGGTGGCTATATGATTTTATCGATAGAAATTCACTCGATACTGTTCAAGAGTATATAAGTAAATTAGTTAATCTTATTACTAATGAGCTAGAGCAAGATCTGATATTAAATTTTGATGGTAAAAAATCAAACTTAGATACTTCAATATTAATTAAACAGTTCCCTTGGCATAAACTAGTTATTGAAAATAATGTAGATCGGCTATTGTTGATTTCTAAAAGACATAAAAACGATTGGTCATCTGCTTTGCTATGGAAAAACGAATCTCAGTATAAAGCGAAAGGAGCTATAAGTTGTTACTTTCAAATACTGATGGCGGTTGCAAATCATGAATCTTGCCAACATTTAAGTAAACTGCATAAAAGAAATATATCTATCGTTGACAATTTAGGCTTCGGTACTAATGAAAGAGATGGATTATTTCTTACTATTGGAATAAATGCTTACGATCTATGGCCTGATTTCTGTGTTTACATAAACAAAATCAATTATTCAGACTTCGAAGACTTTCTTGATTCAAATGAAGATATCTTAACTAACTCACAGCTTTTCCAATTAATGGAAGCTTGTATTCATCCTGTAAGAAAAGAGCTTCTCAAATCAGCAATCACAAAGCTCTCAATAGACAATATTGCTAATAGCTCTTTAGATGACTTAGAAAGAACATTTGTATCAGCATACCAAGCTTCGGAGTTTGACCTTGCATTAACCGTTCTTAAACAAGCTAGTCATGAGTTGAATGAAGGTAGATTCAAAGAAGAACAGCACCAACTATTTACTGATAAACGTCAATTGATAAAGTGTTACCAGTACAAGTTAGACATTACAATAATGGCTGTTAACCAAAGCGAATATGACCCAGATTTTCAATCACATATTAACAGCATTCCTATTCCATTTGCATCATCAGAGAGAAAGCTTTACGACGAATGTGAGCACTTTAGACGTTACTACCTAGCATATTACTTGATTGAACATGATGCTCCAAAGAGCATTCTTATTCTGAAACAATTGGCCGAAGATACTAAGAACCCAGAACATATCTTAATGTTGTTACATGCCTATCTTGCTAACCATCATGAAGCTTCAAATATAACTTTGATTCGAAGTGCTTTAGCAAAAGTAGAACAGTCGGCAGAGGCACAATGGTCTATTATCCCAAGTTACCCATTGCCGTGGATATCTGGAATACTTCATGCTTACCTAACTGTTGATGACATCAATTCAATGAAGGAAGCATGGGAATTATTGAGTTCAACTCAGAAAGTTCTCCCTCAACTACTTACACCTTATTGCGAGTTACTGCTTAAGCATAACTTGGTGAAAGAAGCAGATATCGCTTTTTCATCTTATACGAGGTTCTTAGGTCAAAACGAAGCCCTACCAGACGAATTAGATAAAATAAACGACGTCATAATGAACGCTTTTGCGAAGGAGGCACGTGCTACAGAGTATATCGATCGTTTTGCTGAAAAAAATCAAAGAAGCTCTGAGCAACTAGCAAATAGTTTTAAACTGATTAACGGTAGTGATGTCGAAACATATGTGAAGATAACAAATGACAGTTCTGTTGAAGAGTATTTAGTTGAAACAGTTTCTTCAGTCTCTAAAGAATTACTTAGCCGCAGTAAAAGCATTTACATACCAGTCAAAGATGAGGAATTCTTATCTGGATATTCTAGTAAGCCAGCAAACGAAGACCGAATTAATCAATGGTTTTGTAGTCTTTTTAATATGAGAGAAAAAAACTCTCCACTTCATATTTCGGATCAAAGTCAAATAGGTAGTTCATCTTCAGGAAAAAGCTATGGTGAGGTGGATGGTGTCATAGTCGATAACAATAAAATCAGACGTATTGCGTTATTTGAAGCGTTTCGCCTTATTAAATGGGGTACTACCGATATCAATGAGCATATGGATAAGTTGGCGGGGTATGATCAAGAGGGATTTAATACGATCTTTGTTGTCGTATATGCATTCGATAAAGATTTTGTCACCCTATTGGATAAGTATAAGAACCACATAAAAGAACGTCAGCACAAAGGTTTTACCAAAGCAAATGGTTATGCTCTTGAAACTGTAAATGGTGAAGACTCAGATACCTTTTGGATGGGAAAAGAAGAACTTCAGCGTGGTAACGTTACTGTTTCGATTTATCATGTCGTCATTAGCTTTTACTGTGAAAAAAGTATTGAACCATAAACATGTTCAATGTGGTTAGATCTTTCCATACATTTTCTCATGCAAACTGGATTTGTGTTGTTTCTATTCGTAACACGAAATTGTACAAAAGTGATTCAGTGGATATGAGGAGCCAGTTATCCACTGAATGATTGCTTGCCGAGCTGTAAACAACAATGTGTTTGGCTATATAGCTGGCAAGTATGAACAGGGCAGTATTGGGTTAGTCTAGTCTAGTCCGTTATGATTCTCTGCATGCTATCGTGGAGCTTGTTCGTAACTTGGACTTTGTAGTCTGCCAAGTTATGCACCCTAAGGTCGGTAGGAATTCCGTTATCACGATAGACATTCAGTAACTTCCAATTACTCTTTCCACGTTCCAGTTGCACAAACGTCGATTGAGGAGCGCCTTGATAACTAGCGGCGACTTTGGTGCAGACGGTTACGCAAACCTTGAGACCTACTTGGTCTTTCTTGTATAGGATTTCATCGAGCCTAGTTTGAAGGTCTTTAAGTTTGCTATAGACCTCTTCAGGAGTCATGGTTCGTACCGATGCTCGATGTTGGGCTAGCTCAAGGGCTTCGATTAACCCCTTAATTTTCATGATCTTCATTTTAAGCCTCCTGATTCTGAGTTGCAGATCGGTAGTGCCTAAATTGACCTGCTATTCTTTGGATTGTGGCTGTTGGTACACCATGAAGATTCTGAGCCTGGGCACTTAGTTCAATTATCCCAACATCGACTTCTAACTCAATGCCCATCCTGTCAGTAAGTTTCTGATAGAACTCAATTTCCCCAAGTTTAATAAATCTACTAATTAGAACAACATTTCGACCTAAGGCTAAATTTCGTTTGGTTTTTAGCTGACACCATGCATGTGCGTATCTGATAAGGCGAGGGTTGAATTGCTCAGCTTCGATTAGAACTGCATCTATGTTTGATGCATATGCTTCTTTTCCTATGGCAGGGAGGCCAGGGAGAATAGTTAACGTTTGTTTTTTCACAAGGTATTCCTTTTTAAGTATTAATTAATATGCACTCTCCTTACACCTTCATTACGAAGTGAAATTGTTTTTTATTGTTTATTAATTGGTCAATTCATCTATGTTAGATCAGATAATTCGACTGCATTTGATGAGGAATCTATATGAGCAATAAATCTAGGTCAAGAGTTATTTTTGTTAAATATCTTTAATTTTCAATGACTTATTCATCACTCTGGTCGTAATCTATATCTAATCAGAAACAACAAGAGCGCGTCGAATTGCATGCTACAGCATCACTATTGTTTGTGTTGGCAGTTCTTCTGCCAACTTTGGCACATTAACTGCCATTCTTGACACATTGAGTGCCAGTTTAGACATGCACCTGTGATGGTTTTTAATTTCGATATTAACTCGCGAATGTTAATTAAAAAGCTCTAGTTGCTTGTGCTAATTGACTAGGTTTATCTAAACATTTTATTTATATATGCAAATTTGAAGTTTCTGAAAATTGGTTATAACAACCGCCAGATACGCACTGAAAAGTTCTAAGTGCGGATCCGTTTGATAAATTATAGGCTTTTTTCAGTTGCATGATTTTCGTGAATTTTTCTGGTTTACATGAGGTTTTTAGCTAGCTAGTGTGCTCACAAAACCACTAACGAGAATCAATCCGTGTTAAATCAAAAACTAAAATCAAAACGACGTTTAATCACGTTCTCCGACTTTGTTGATCTATTCAAATTGAGTGTTCGAAACTCCCATCAAAAATCGACAAGAAATGCCGATAATTCAAAACTGAACCAGCTAAACGGATACTTCGGTGAGTACGATATCGCGGAGATAAATCATGTCGATATCATTGAGTGGATCGCTTATGTTGAAGATGAAAAACAGTATGTAAATAAAACGATCAATGAGTATTTTCGCTTACTCAGAGCGGTATTTAATATTGCCGTAAATAACGGAAATATGCCTAAATCGCCGATGACAGGCATCAGGAATAAGGTAATCAGTGAGTATGATTCAGCTCGCCCGTTCACACTGCAAGAGCTAAGAACCATAGAGAATACTCAAGCTCAATTTGAAGACGGGAAATTGCTCGCATTAACGATGGCGTATAGCGGATGTCGTCCCTCAGAGGCGATTGCGCTAAGAGTATCGGATGTGGATCTAAAGAGTAATATTCTACGAGTGCGAAATGCGATGGTTTTGGAGGAGTTTAAGTGTACTAAAACTAAGGGGTCAGAACGCAAGATTCAGATCAATGAAAAATTAGGCGTTGTTCTTCGTAAGCAGCTTAGCAACGCCGAGGCTAACAAGCTGGTTACTATTGAACGTAAGGGAAGAGATGGTAAGAGCCGTAAAAAAGAGAATGGTGTTTTTCTATTTACCGATCAGAACGGAAACCACTTTAAGGATGTAAAGACTTACACTCAGAAGTTTTGGACTAGGTTCATGAAGCAAGCAGACAAATTACATTTGACAACATATTGTGAATCTATCGAAGCTCGGGGTATATCGCAAATGCGCCATACGTTTGCCAGCCATGCCCTGACAGCAGGAGTGAACAAAGATTGGTTAGCGAAGACGATGGGGCACGCTGATACTGAAATGGTTGATAAGATTTACGCTGAATGGATTGTCGAAGATGGAACCGATCAAACAAAGATATTAGATCTGCATTTTAATAAGAAAACCAACAGCGCAACGAACGCTAGCTCCTTTGAGAAGGTTGCATGATGAATTGCCGTAGTTACTCAAAACCCCCATACATTGAAGACCTGTTTATCAACAATGGTGAATTCGGAATCGAGCTAAGAATATACGTTACAAGGAGTCGCTATGAACAGCATTCATTTGTTCTTTAGTATCGCTAATTTTACGTATAGCCAAGCAGATAGAAAAGCATTAAACAACTCACTTGCACACTCTTTGCGTATCCCTTTTCAGCAAGTGAAAACGCTCGAATGGCGAAGCCAGTTGGCTCATCATAACCTTATTACATGTTACGGTAAGACGGAACAATTGGAGCAACTCAATCTTGAGGAAAGAAAAGACATTTTGATAAACCTTTTGCCTGAACCTCGTGTAGCAAACCGCGAAGTAAAGCTAAAGAAAAGAGCAGAATCGAAACGTAAACTAAAGGAAGCGATGGCATCAGAAAGAAAGCGAGCAAATAACCGTGCCGCTGATTTAATGCAGCGATGGCTCAATGTAAGCAATGGCGATGCTATTCCACCAAGCTGGTGGAGAAGCCTAAATGAAAATCCGCCGCCAATGGCGAGGCACAAGCAGCGAATGAAAATGCTCACTGAGTATTTTGATTTACATAATGAGCTATGTGGAGCAGAGCCCAGATCTAATCAGGCGTATCTACAAGAGGTCGTTTTCAAAATTCCACATCGATGGAAAATTGATACGGGTGTTATTCCGTTAGAACAATACTCCGAAATGGTAACGGCATTCTATGAGGAATATTTTCCCGATTATGATGTAACATTAGTCTTAAGTCATCATGACGAAAGGTTACTTAATACGGATACAGGTGCTCATTGTCATGTGTATGTCTCTACGCTAAATGAACAAACCAAGAAACGTGATTTACTAAAACAGCAGCGTATCGAAACAGCGAAATTTCAACGTTCGTTCGGCCCTGTGCATAGGACTGAGTTACTGCCTTTTGATGGAAACCTGCAAGGCTGGCAGGTATCTAACTCGCAATTTGAATTTGATAGGATGTTTTACTCGTTTGTGAATGCTCGCTATCTGAATAGCCTCGGTATATCGGCAGAATTTTGCCCTGAAGCTGAGCGGCGTTCACAGCAGCGTAGATCCATGAATATTCAATCGACGCTACCAAAAGCACAACGCAGCTTTAACCTTGAGAGTATGGTTAAAGAAGAAGTCGCAAATGAACGAAGGGCGTTAGCTAAGATTCAGCAATTACTGTCTTCGACAGAGAATCAATTAGTGAAGAAGCAAGATGCGTTACTCATGGTGCAAATGAAACATGCTGAAGAGTTGGTTCGATTTGATATCGAGACAAAACAGAGAAACGACAAGCTATCTTTCTTGGATACCGAAATCAACGCCAAAGCTCAGGAGCTTACGCAAGTTAAAGCTGCTCTGGTACTCATGAGGAGCCAGTTGGCAGAGGTCACTACGAAAGTTAAAACAACGATAGTGGCGTTGGTTGAAGCTAGTTTTATGCGGCTAGTGATGAAAGCAAATAAGAGACCTGCATTGATTGAAAAGTTCACCAGTATGTTTCTCGACAACCTCAATGAAAACCTACCAGGTTTTTTGCAGCCACTAGCACTTTCTGCTCAATCTCTAATGACCAGTGAGAAAGCGGAGAAAGTCTTTCGAGCTTCCATTTCAGAGAACGAACTTTCCTAACTAAAACCTGTCTTTTTTAACCATACCTAAAAGAGACAGGTCACTCCTCACAAACCTTAAATTAAAAAACAGTTTAAAATAGACACTATTTTGTGGACAGTTTAAAATATACAAGTAGTCATTTCAGGAACGCATAAAATGATAAGAGCTTATTTAAGAGCCTCGACGGATGAGCAAGACTCCTCTCGCGCAAAACAAGAGTTACGAGAATTCGTTAAATCCCAAAATCTACAGATTGCGTCTTTCTACCAGGAGAATATCTCTGGTACAGCAGCTGATCGTCCTGAGCTAGATCGGCTCATTGAAGACTCTGAAGATGGCGATGTTCTATTGATTGAAAAAATGGACAGATTGACACGCTTGCCATTTCAAGTCTGGGAAACGCTGAAAGCACGAATCAAAGTTAAAGGGATATCAATCGTAGTTGTCGATCAACCTATGACCCATCAATCTTTATCTAATGTAGACGTATCAGTTTCGGCAATTCAGCAGGCGCTAACTAACTTCATGTTGGATCTGGGAGCAGCTATGGCTCGTGATGATTACGAAACACGCCAGAAGCGTGCCCAGCAAGGTATTGCGAAAGCAAAGAGAGAAGGACGCTACAAGGGGCGACCAGTAAACGCAGAGACAGCACAAAAGTGTCGAACTGTTAATTTGCTTGTTTCTGACGGTGAAACCGTCAGTGCTGCATGTAAAGCGCAGGGCGTTGGTAGAGCAACCTACTATAAATACCTATCTGCTCAGTACTGACTGCTAAATAGGCTCTCTAGCGTATAAGTATACGGTAGAGAGCACGAGAGTATCCAAGCTATGCAGTCAAAATGCATACAGAACTATTTGCTAGATGAACATTATCCTACCCACAGCTTTTCCTTGATTACAATACAGATAGCATATTTGCCGAGTACTTCAGCTCTGCTAAGATATCAATGCTAATATTAGGGCCTGAGTAGCTAGATATACTTTTGTTGTTGCTAATATGAATTAATATGTCAATGATGATTTTTTCGTCAGATTCTATATCCCATGTGTCAATTAATTTCTTATCTAAAAGCCTAACGTGAAATATTTGCTTTAAAATTAAATATTTATAGTAAAATATTCTAATTTTCCTTGGTGTAGGGTTATTTAGCCTTGAAATTGATTCGATTAACGCACTCTCTTCTTCTTTTGATATTTCAATTTCTTTTTCAAGGTCTAATGTGTTTATTTTGGTTGTGGTATTATCAGATGGCTCAGATTCATAATTATCTTCCATGATAATAACATTTTCGGTTGAATCAATAGGATCTTCAATCACAGTTTTTTGAGTTCCTGATATTTCAGGTGATGTTTTATATTCAGATTTTTTTGATTTTATCCGATCATTTTTAACTAGATTTGATATATATTCCTTAACTTCATCCATTTCTAGATCGTTAAGTTTTATGCCTATTATAAATATCTTCTCAATATACTCTTGAAATAAATTTCCGTTATTTTTGTTTAAGTTTTTATATTTATCTTCGATTGATTTTTTAAGTATTTCCTCATCAATTGCGGTTATAACTATTAATCTTTTATGAATTTCTTCATTATCAAGAATTATTCTAAGGCCATCAATCAATTTTACTATTTTGCTGGTTTCACACCTGTCAATATCGTCTACAAAGAGGAGGATCTTACCGTTATTTCCTTCGGGTATCCATGTTTTAAGCAGGTGTTCTATCTCATTCTCTATTTCTGCTTGCATTCCTAAATAATCAGAATATCCTGGTTTATGAGTATATTGCTTGATAATGTTTAATGCTCTGCTCTTATTGGTTAAATAAAATAGAAATAGCTTTACAATGAAAACAATGCTGAATGAACTTATTATAAGCTTAATTATCTCGGTGTTACCATTAAAAAATGTCCAGTAAATAGAAAAGGATATAATGAGAAAAAAGCTAATTATAGGTAATAGCTTGTGCTTACTATAATTGAGATTAAATAGTTTTAGTGAATTCGAGAACCATTTCGGTGAATATTTAATATTTGGCGATTTCTGTAAGTATTCATTCATTAGGTTCTCATACAAGTACGCCCAAGATTCTTTTGTTTCTTGATATTTCCACGCTGAAAAATTCACTCGATGGTAGCTATCGTCTTTAAAACTTATACTTTCCCATATTTTATTGAAGAGATACGTCTTTCCGCGTCCCCATTTTCCAAAGATACCCACCATCATTCCTGATTCGTCTGGTTTTTTAGTGATTATTTCCGATAAAGATTTAGATATGGACTCTACATTGAAAGAGGGTGGAGCCTCCTTAATTAATATAGTATTAGGTATTTTTATTGGGTTGTTTCTTTTTCTTGGTATAGAATTGTACCAATTAAGAATATATTGATATGATAACGAACTGATATCTTTTGCTAAGGATAGTGTCCCTCTAGTATTTGGAAACTTTCCCATATTCTCAGTAGCATATTGTAAAACTAAAACCTTTCTTCTATATTTAAACCAATCTAAGTGTAGACTCTCATCTTTGTTGTCATTTATTTCTTCTAATTCACCATTAACTTGCACCAATGCGATTGGTGTGCTTCCTCTTCGAATTAAAACAACATCGTTTTTCTTCATACTTTCAAAGTTAAGAAATGAAGAATTCGCCTTGCTTTTACCTAACCCAATCAAACCATGTTTTTTTAGTAGTTCTGTCTCTTTTGACCAGTAAATGTCGTCGGGATGCAGTTGCATGTGCCAAAGTTTAGGATTAGAAGTTGAGCTACTATTCGGATAATTAAAAACATCCCATTCATCATGATTATCCTTTAGTGATAACAAGCTCTCAGATACATGAAGGATGTCACCATCAATCTCAATGCTGCTATCGTAATTTTCGCTTAAAACGCGTATCACATTAGGGTTGTTAGTTTGAATGCTACCTTTGAAATCATATAGTATGAAATGTTCTTCAATTAAAGAACTGATTTTTTTAGCTATAGCTTCAAGTCGAAAATCTTTATTCTCATACTCTGCAATTGTGTAGTTTGAAGTGTTTTTTACTTTTCCTGATTCGCGCATGCCAGGAAAGGCTCCTTTGGAATAGTGAGTCGCCCCTGAGTTCATGTCATTCGAGCGTACTACAAAATCATCTTCATCATCAGACGGTTGATCAGCGATGTCATAAGGGATTCCATCCTCTCCCCATAAGCCATTATCTCGTCCCCATTCATAGTCACCCATACAAAACCTTACCTAACCACTTGAAATTATTTATATAACTCCATTGTATCAAGCATAATGGGAGCATGGAATTGCTTATTCTGGGGTAGAGAGAGAACTATTTTGCTCAAGTTTGTAGTTTGTACGTATTGTTGCACCTTTGAATAGAACGTAGTTACAACGTGATCACTCGTACTTTTCAAGACTCACTCATGGATGTAAAATCTAATGTGATTCAATGATGAGAATCTGATTTTTCTATTTTCGACAGAAAAAACGCAATTGAGTCAAAGACTTTGATTTTTATAGGTTTCAGTGTAGATAGTTTTCAAATCCCTATCCCTCCACCACCATTAGAAAGCCCGCTGAGAAATCTGCGGGCTTTTTTTCGTCTTGAGTTTGGTAAAAGAACATTTGATACCAATCCGGAAAATT
>NZ_JBFRSD010000021.1:0-113878 GCF_041473395.1 Vibrio sp. 10N.222.55.C6 | reverse complement strand
TAAGTGAACGGCATTACCTCCTTATAGGAGGTTTTTTGCTATTTAAAATCTATTAATTAGCACTCAGCCTCTAATGCTTCATCATCATCTCTAAATTGCGGCTTCTTTCTTACATAGAGGGTGCGTTGAATTTCTGAAACCACATTACCCTGCTTATCTTTCACGTGAATAATAAATTCGGGGAAACACTTTTCACCGAGTTGCGTCTGACGATAGATATCGTCAAGCTGCCCTTGCCTTATCTCAAAATCTGCATACAAGTCCGATTGCCCCGGCTTGATGAAGTTAATGCTCGCTTCTTTATCCCAAACATAATATCGTTCACCTAAAATTCCCATTAACATCAATGAGTAAACGGGATCGGTAAGAGAAAAGATACTGCCGCCATATTGAGTACGATTGGCGTTCTTATTCCACCAGCGTAGCTTAAGTACTGTCTTAACAACCCTAAAGTCAGTGCTAATGTGGGCTATTCGAATACCCGCTCCCCAAAAGGGAGGCCAAATATTAAGAGCAAATTTTACAATGTTGGGTTTATATATTTTTGCGAGTTGCTTATTCATAACAACATTCCATGTTCATATCAGAAACACCGTCACCTTGACTGGTCGTACCTCCACTATAAGTGAGATACTTCCAATTTACAAAACAGATTGTGATGTCAGTAAGTAACCCTTTGAAGTTCGTGGTTTATTGTTATGCCTGACTAAACTATAATGGTATTAATATTGAATTCTGTTAATTGCTGCAGATCATCAACAGGAAAGTATATGTCAGACAATAATCAAGCGCTAAAAGATGCAGGTCTTAAAGTGACCCTTCCACGGCTCAAAATTTTAGAAGTATTACAACAGCCAGACTGCCAACATATTAGTGCTGAAGATTTATATAAGAAGCTGATCGACCTAGGTGAAGAAATCGGTCTTGCAACCGTTTATCGAGTACTTAACCAATTCGATGACGCTGGCATTGTAACTCGTCACCACTTCGAAGGCGGCAAGTCTGTATTTGAACTTTCTACACAGCACCACCACGACCACCTTGTATGTTTAGATTGTGGCGAAGTGATCGAATTCTCTGATGACATCATCGAAGAAAGACAGAAAGAGATTGCTCAGCGTTACAACGTGCAACTAACAAACCACAGTTTGTACTTGTACGGCAAAAGCATTAACGGAGATTGCAAAGGCAATCCAGACGCGCATAAAGCGAAGTAGTAATACAGAACGCTGGCTTAGGCCGGCGTTTTTTATATAGGGCATCATAAAGTATCCATGAAAAGAATCCCGCTAGTTAAGGCTTTTACTTTAATTGAGATGTTGGTTGTTGTAGTGATTATTGCAGTGCTTGCTATTGTTGCCCTTCCCCGTTTTCTTAACATTCAAACCGATGGCCGTATCGCTCTGTTTGACGCTGCTCAATCTCAATTTCAAACTGCGATCACGTTTGCTCACAGTAAATGGCTGGTCAGCGGCGGCGGCAACGCTGAAATGAATGACATGCCAGGTTTTGGGGAAGACGGAGACGGCAATGCTCAATTGGACATAAATGACGTCGGCTACCCACTCGGCGTCGATAAAGGCAACCCTATGGGGCAGCCTTACAACATAGGTCAAGGTGACCAAGGGTGTGTGTCAATATGGAATGCCATTATGACAACCGACCTGACCGCTACTACAGACCCGAACCAGTCCAACAATTTTGATTTTATTACCCGCCGTCAAAACCATAGTTTTGTTGCCAAAGACGATACTCCTCAAAACAAACTCGCGCTTTGCTACTTCATCTACACTGGAGTCGATTTCGACAGCGATCCTGGTAATGCAGGTTATGTTTTCTGGTACAACTCACGCACGGGTGAAGTAACCCAACAAGACCCTAATAATCCCTAAAACTCTGGCTCTAGTGCTTAAAACGCTAGTTGGTCACTAGAAACACCTTGGTAATCAAATTTAAGACACAAAAAAACCGGCTCTAAGCCGGTTTTTTATTGGGTCGTTTTTAACAAACTAAATACTCAAGCATTAAGCTTCAGTTTTACCCCATGTGTCACGTAGACCAACCGTGCGGTTGAAGACTAGTGCATCTGCTTTAGAGTCTTTCGAATCCACACAGAAGTAACCTGTACGTTCAAACTGGTACGCTTGCTCTGCCACACCTTCTGCTAAGCTAGGTTCAACAAAACCATTTAGCGTAACAAGAGATTCAGGGTTTAGCGTTGCAGCGAAGTCATCAGCAGCGGCTGGGTTTGGCACTGTGAATAGACGATCGTACAAACGAATCTCAGCAGGCAGTGCTTTATCAGCAGATACCCAGTGGATAACGCCTTTCACTTTGCGGCCATCTGCAGGGTTCTTACCCAATGTTTCATTGTCGTAAGAACAGAAGATAGTCGTAATGTTGCCTTCTGCATCTTTTTCGATACGTTCAGCTTTGATCACGTAAGCACCACGCAGGCGAACTTCTTTACCTAGAACCAAACGCTTGTACTTTTTGTTTGCTTCTTCACGGAAGTCGTCACGTTCGATCCAAACTTCGCGTGTAAATGGAACTTCACGAGTACCCATTTCTGGCTTGTTCGGGTGGTTTGCAACCGTTAGCGTTTCTACTGTATCTGCTTCGTAGTTTTCGATAACGATCTTAACTGGATCCAGAACAGCCATTGCACGAGGTGCATTTTCGTTCAGATCATCACGGATGCAAGATTCAAGTGAACCGAACTCAATCATGTTCTCTTGCTTAGTTACACCAATACGCTTACAGAATTCACGAATCGAGCTTGAAGTAAAACCACGACGACGTAGGCCAGAAATAGTAGGCATGCGTGGGTCATCCCAACCTTGAACTAGGTTTTCAACCACAAGTTGGTTCAGCTTACGCTTAGACATCACTGTATATTCAAGATTCAGGCGGCTAAACTCGTACTGACGAGGTTGGCAGTCAATCGTGATGTTATCTAGAACCCAATCGTACAAACGACGGTTATCTTGGAATTCAAGCGTACAGATAGAGTGCGTAATACCTTCCAGCGCATCAGAGATACAGTGAGTAAAGTCGTACATTGGGTAAATGCACCACTTGTCAGCCGTTTGATGGTGGTGAGCAAAACGAACACGGTAGATAACAGGATCGCGCATAACCATGAACGAAGAGCTCATGTCGATCTTAGCACGTAGACACGCTTTACCTTCTTCAAAGCCACCGTCACGCATTTTTTCAAACAACGCTAGGTTCTCTTCAGGGCTGCGGTCACGGTATGGGCTCGCTTTACCAGGCTCTTTTAGCGTGCCACGGTACTCACGGATTTGATCAGGACTTAGCTCGTCAACATACGCTAAGCCTTTATTAATTAATTCCACAGCATAAGCATAAAGCGTATCGAAGTAGTTTGATGAGTAACAAATATCACCAGACCATTCGAAGCCTAACCAGCTTACATCATTCTTAATTGACTCAACGTATTCAACGTCTTCTTTTTCAGGGTTTGTATCATCGAAACGAAGATTACATTGTCCCTGGTAGTCCTGAGCAATACCAAAGTTCAAGCAAATAGATTTAGCGTGACCAATGTGCAGGTAGCCATTTGGCTCCGGCGGGAAACGAGTATGCACGCTACTGTGTGTACCATCCGCTAAATCTTTATCAATAATTTGGCGAATGAAATTCGATGGACGAGCCTCAGCTTCACTCATCTATAGCACCTCTATGTATTTAGTATTGTCAGAGAAAGTTATCTTTCGTCCCCAAGAAAACGGTCGCTTATAGCGCCAGTCAAAGATAGAAAGATCATTGTTGCTAATCATCCACAATTCTTAGCCTTTGCACAATAAGAACCGTCCGTTAATTGCGATTATTTCTGCTATTCGATGAAGAATAGAACGAACCGTGTTCGCTGGTCTTAAACTGCAGGCACAAAAAAGCCTCCCGTGTGGGAGGCTTTCAATTTGACACTTACTTAAGAGTAACTTTACGTCTTAATTAAGTACTTCCCTTACTGTGGAAGTTTTACATCAGATAGGTCTTCGCCTGCACCAATAGCTTTCATTTCGCCAGCTACGATTTCAGCTAGTGGGCCTAGGATAACCTGTAGGTTGTTTTCACCTAGTTTAACCACACCTTTAGCACCAAGTTTCTTAAGAACAACTTCATCTGCAACAGAGCGGTCTTTAAGAGTTAGACGTAGACGAGTGATACAAGCGTCGATTGAAGTTAGGTTGTCGTGACCACCTAGAGCTTTCAGGTATTGACGTGCAAGGTCGCCCTTTGGTGCTTCGCCAGCAGGAGCTGCAACAGCTTCGTCATCATCTTCACGACCTGGCGATTTCAAGTTGAAAGCGCGGATTGCGAAAGAGAAAGTGAAGAAGTATAGAGCACCGAAGCCAAGACCGATTAGTAGTAGTACGAATGGTTTAGTTGCTAGACCCCAGTTCAATACGAAGTCGATAAGACCAGCAGAGAAACCGAAACCGTGCAGAGTACCAAACATGTTAGCAACTACTAGAGACAAACCTGTAAATACAGCGTGCATTGCGTATAGAGCAGGAGCTAGGAATACGAACATGAATTCTAGCGGCTCTGTGATACCTGTTAGGAATGAACAGAATGCAACTGAGAATAGTGCGCCACCAACTTGGCTACGTTTTTCAGCAGGAGCAGCTAGGTACATTGCAAGTGCAGCACCTGGTAGACCGAACATCATTACTGGGAAGAAACCGTTCATGAATACGCCAGCGCCTTTATCGCCGCCGAAGAAACGGTGTAGGTCGCCAGATTTAACTGTTTCAGTTACTTCTTTAACAGTTGCAACAATTTCTGGGTTAACTGAGTTAGCAAATTCAAATGTGTACTCTTGACCAACAACTAAAGTTTTAGCTAGTGCAGGGTCAACACAAAGTTGAGAGAAGCCTTCTGCAGCAACTACGATCTCTTGACAAGAGCCCATACCGAACCAGAAGTACGAGTTCAGTACATGGTGTAGACCTACTGGGATAAGTGCACGGTTAAGAGTACCGTAAACAAATTGACCGATAGCGCCAGACGTTGAAACTGCGTGAGCAAGTGCATCTAGACCAGATTGAACAGCAGGCCATACAACACCAAAGATTGCGCCAGCAACTAGAGCAAATAGACCAGCCATAATAGGAACTAGACGTTTGCCAGAGAAGAATGCTAGCCACTCTGGAAGACGAGTCGCGTGGAATGCATTGTAAGAGTGACCTGCGATGATACCTGCAAAGATACCGCCGAAGAATGACATATTTACACTAGCATCGATGTTTGTTGCGGTTGCTGTCAGAACAAAGTAAGCAACTGCACCAGCAAGACCTGCTGCGCCGTTACCGTCTTTAGAAAGACCAATAGCTATACCCAAACCAAACAATAATGGTAGTTGACTGAAGATTGCGTTACCAGCAGATGCCATGAATGCGATATCGAGTAAGTCTGGTTGACCCAGACGTAGCAGCAATGCCGCAATCGGAAGCGTTGCGATTGGTAGCATTAACGCCTTACCAAGCTTCTGCGCATATCCTAGAATATTCACCAGTTGTTTCCCCCTATAGGATTTTTTAGAATTCGTTTGAGAAACTTATTTTAGTCGCTCAATTTAGTCCTATTCAGTGTATTCAATTAATTTTGCCCCGCAAATTAAAACCTTACCATTTGTGATCCTAATCACCAGTTTTTACCAAATCCAGAGGTTTTTGCTAGCGAGATCATAAAACTTATTTTATCATTCAAAAAAATGAACATTTATGGATAAAATCCAAATCTAATCATTAGGCAAAAAGATGGTAACTCCGGGCTTATAGAGCACCGTGAATAATCATTATTGATGGACCTAAATGTATAATAAAAATCAATTGTTCATATGTTTTTCAACAACTTAAATCGCTTATCATTTTGAAGCCGTTTGCCCATAAAAGATAAATCGTTACGTAAATGATGCTCGCAAACTAAGTCCGCATTTAGGTAACGAACGAATTTAAAAGATCTCACGAAATAAGGATTAGCTGACTATGTACGCGCTAAGTAACTGTAAAATTTACACTGGTAGTGATGTTCTAACCGATCATGCTGTTGTAATCGAAAACGAACTGATCAAAAAAGTCTGTCCTATCTCTGAATTGCCAGAAGGAATCGAGCTTCGCGACCTAGACGGAGCAAACCTAAGCCCAGGTTTCATTGACCTACAACTGAATGGTTGTGGCGGTGTAATGCTTAACGATGAGATCACTGCAGAAACCATGCAGATCATGCACAAAGCAAACCTGAAATCTGGCTGTACTAGCTTCCTACCAACGCTTATCACCTCTTCAGACGAAGATATGCGTGCGGTTATTACGGCAGCTCGTGAATACCATAACCAATACCAAAACCAATCTTTAGGTCTGCACCTTGAAGGCCCTTACCTAAACGTTGCGAAAAAAGGCATCCATAGCGTCGATCACATTCGTAAATCTGACAACGAAATGATTGAGCTTATCTGTGAGAACCGTGACCTTGTTGCAAAAGTTACATTGGCTCCAGAGCTTAACGACCCTGAACACATCGAACGCCTGCACAAAGCTGGCGTTGTCGTTTCTATCGGCCACACCAACGCAACTTACGCAGAAGCGCGTCAAGGTTTCGAATCTGGTATCACGTTCGCCACTCACCTGTTCAATGCAATGACGCCGATGGTTGGTCGTGAGCCTGGCGTTGTTGGCGCGATTTACGATACTCCTGAGGTTTACGCTGGCATTATTGCCGACGGCTTCCACGTTGATTACGCAAACATCAGAATTGCGCATAAAATCAAGGGAGAAAAGTTGGTATTAGTGACGGATGCCACAGCTCCTGCAGGTGCTGACATGGAATACTTTATTTTTGTCGGTAAGAAAGTATATTACCGTGATGGTAAGTGTGTTGATGAAAACGGCACACTGGGCGGCTCAGCTCTGACTATGATTGAAGCAGTTCAGAATACAGTTGAGCACGCTGGTATCGCTTTAGACGAAGCTCTTCGCATGGCTACGCTATACCCAGCTACGGCTATCGGTGTAGAAAGCAAGCTAGGTCGAATCAAAAAAGGCATGGTTGCAAACCTAGCTGTATTTGACCGAGACTTTAACGTTAAAGCGACTGTTGTTAACGGACAATACGAGCACAATTAAGTATGAATGGCGGACAAATAGGTAACGTAGACTTAGTTAAACAACTAAACAGTGCGGCGGTATACCGACTTATAGACCAACAGGGACCTATCAGTCGTATACAAGTGGCTGATGTAAGCCAACTCGCACCGGCAAGTGTTACAAAAATTACCCGCCAACTTTTAGAGCGCGGCCTAATTAAAGAGGTTGCGCAGCAAGCGTCTACTGGCGGTAGACGCGCTATCTCCCTAACCACAGAAGTAGAGCCTTTTCATTCTGTTGCTGTGCGTTTGGGTCGAGACTACATTCAAATAAGCCTGCATGACCTTGGTGGTCGTGAATTGGCTTTCCAACAGCAAGACCTGAATTATTCAGACCAATCAGATCTTACCCAAGGCTTGGTCAATAACCTCAAAGCTTTCATTGCTGAGCATCAACCAAAGATCGATCAACTGATTGCTATTGGTGTCACGCTTCCAGGCTTGGTTAACCCAACGACCGGTGTTGTTGAGTACATGCCGAATACCGACATCGATAACCTCGCATTAAGCGACATTATTCGCGATACATTCCATGTTGCTTGTTTTGTTGGTAACGATGTTCGTGGAATGGCGCTTGCTGAGCACTACTTCGGTGCAAGTAAAGATAGCCAAGATTCTATTTTGGTCAGTGTTCACCGTGGTACAGGTGCAGGTATTATCGTTAATGGTCAGGTTTTCCTAGGTCATAACCGTAATGTGGGTGAAATTGGTCATATCCAAATTGATCCGCTAGGCGAGCAATGCCAATGTGGTAACTTCGGCTGTCTTGAAACAGTAGCGGCAAACCCAGCTATCGTTGAACGCGTGCAGAAGCTGATTAAACAAGGCTATGAGTCTTCTTTAACAGAGCTTGAGCATATTACGATTCAAGACGTTTGTGACCACGCGATTAATGGTGATGAGCTAGCCAAGCAAAGCTTAGTTCGAGTAGGAAACCAGTTAGGTAAGGCTATCGCGATGACGATTAACTTATTTAACCCTCAAAAAGTTATCATTGCTGGTGATATTACCAAGGCACAAGAGATTGTTTTTCCTGCAATTAAGCGCAATGTAGAGAATCAGTCGTTAACGACTTTCCATAGCGGCCTGCCTATTGTAGCATCACAGATCGATAAACATCCTACGATGGGAGCTTTTGCTATGATTAAGCGCGCCATGCTTAACGGCGTGTTACTGCAGAAGCTTCTCGAAGACTAGAGAAAACAATTCTGATTTTCCGCGGGCCGTGTTTGTATAAACACGGCCCGTTTTTTTAAGCTAGGGAACTACAACAACAAGTTATGGAACTTATATTAATATCCACTGCGTTTATCGCAGGATTTATTGCTTTAAAGTGTCACCTTCCCCCATTAGTTGGTTTTTTGGTTGCAGGCTTTGGGCTTTTTGCCTTTGGCTTTGAAACCAATGACACCATCATTACTTTAGCTGACCTTGGTGTCACGCTGCTTCTATTTACTATCGGCTTAAAGCTCGATATCAAAACCCTACTCTCTAAAGAGATCTGGGCTGGCGCGACAATCCACAACCTTTTGTCCACTCTGTTTTTCGCCGTCGCCCTGTTTGGCTTTAAGTTCTTAGGTATTTCATCGCTAGCTGCCATGTCGGTAGAACAGATCGTTCTGCTCGGTTTTGCTCTTTCATTCTCTAGTACTGTATTTGCGGTTAAGACTCTGCAAGAGAAAGGCGAAATGAATGCGACCTACGGAACGTTAGCGATTGGTATCTTGGTCATGCAGGATATCTTCGCCGTAGTATTCTTAACGGCTTCTACGGGCAAAATACCTGAGTGGTATGCAATTGCTCTGTTTGCCCTACCCTTATTACGCCCACTGTTCTACAAAGTGCTCGATTGGGTTGGTCACGGTGAGATGCTGGTTCTTTCCGGCATCTTCTTCGCATTAGTCGTCGGTGCTGGTTTATTCCATTTGGTTGGTGTGAAACCAGATTTGGGGGCTCTTGTTCTAGGTATGTTACTTGCTGGTCACCCAAAAGCCTCAGAATTATCAAAGTCGCTGTTTAACCTTAAAGAACTTTTCCTTGTCTGTTTCTTCTTGAATATTGGTCTGTCAGAGCAACCAACCATTCAAGGCTTTATGCTCGCAATCTTGTTCTTGCTGATGCTGCCAGTGAAAGGTGTTCTCTACTTCTTGGTACTCAACCGCTTCAAGTTCCGTGTTCGAACGTCTCTACTTGCCTCGCTATCACTGTTTAACTATAGCGAGTTTGGCCTCATCGTTGGTGGTCTCGCCTTCAAGATGGGTTGGATGTCGGGTGATATCTTAGTTGCCGTTGCCATTGCAGTTTCACTGTCTTTTCTAATCGCTGCTCCTTTAAACCGAGCTGGTCATAAGCTTTATCAGCAGTCAGGTAAATGGCTAAAAGAGCATGCGTCAGAAAAGCTTCACCGACGTGATAAGCGAATTGACCCTGGTCGTGCCCAAGTGCTTATTCTAGGTATGGGCCGAATTGGTACCGGTGCTTATGACGAATTACGTACTCGCTATGGCAAGGTCAGCCTAGGTGTAGAAGTGCGTGAAGAAGCCGCGCACAACCACAGAAGCCAAGGCAGAAACGTGATTTCTGGCGACGCGACTGACCCAGATTTCTGGGAGCGAATTCTAGATACAGCAAACGTAAAGCTGGTGATTTTGGCAATGCCTCACCACCAAGGTAATCAAACCGCTTTAGAACAATTAAAGTCACGTAACTTTAAAGGCCAAATTGCGGCTATTGCTGAATATCCCGATCAACTCGAAACACTGAAAGAGAATGGCGTTGATGCGGCATTTAACATTTACAGCGAGGCTGGTAGTGGTTTTGCTCGCCACGTTTGCGAACAGTTAAATCCAAATATCAATAAAATCTAGTATTAGACAGTGTTCAACTAAACCTCTCAAAACTGCCTATTTTTCGCAATTTTGAGAGGTTTTTGTTTAAAAAACCAACCGCAATTAAACATCACACACCAAAAGCACATAAAAATTAGATAATTTCTAACAGAACACCCTTTATATTATTTTTTTGCTCACATCCGGTTGCTTTTTTTAGCCAGAATGGCAAATTGAATGCAGTTGATTTGGAAATTATTTAAAAGGAAGTTCTATGTGTTCAGTATTTGGCATTCTCGACATTAAAAGTGATGCCGCAGCACTTCGCCCTATTGCTTTAGAAATGTCTAAGAAGCTTCGTCACCGTGGTCCAGACTGGTCTGGTATCTATGCTGGTGAAAAAGCAATCCTTGCTCATGAACGTCTTGCTATTGTTGGCTTGAACAGTGGTGCTCAACCACTATACAGTCAAGACAAAAAGCACATTCTTGCAGTAAACGGTGAAATTTATAACCACAAAGAACTTCGTGCACGCTATGAAGATAAGTACCAGTTCCAGACTGATTCTGACTGTGAAGTTATCCTAGCGCTATACCAAGAGATGGGTGCAGACCTTCTAGAAGAGCTTAACGGTATTTTCGCATTCGTTTTATACGACGAAGAGAAAGACGAGTACCTAGTGGGCCGCGATCATATTGGTATCATCCCGCTTTACCAAGGTTACGATGAGCACGGCAACTACTACGTGGCTTCAGAGATGAAAGCATTGGTTGAAGTATGTAAGACGATCAGTGAATTCCCTCCAGGTAGCTTCTACTCTTCGAAAGATGCTGAACCTCAACGCTACTACATCCGAGATTGGAACGAGTACGCTGCGGTACAAGGCAACAGCACAAGCAAAGAAGAACTGACTGAAGCGCTAGAAGCAGCAGTTAAACGTCAGCTAATGACTGACGTTCCTTACGGTGTACTTCTATCTGGCGGCCTTGATTCATCAATTACTTCAGCCGTCGCAAAACGCTTTGCTGCAATGCGTATCGAAGATGATGAGCAATCTGAAGCTTGGTGGCCACAACTGCACTCATTCGCTGTTGGCCTTGAAGGCGCACCAGACCTTATCGCTGCTCGTGAAGTTGCGGACAAGATCGGTACTGTGCACCACGAGATGACTTACACCATTCAGGAAGGCTTAGATGCCATCCGTGATGTTATCTACCACATCGAGACTTATGATGTAACGACGATTCGTGCATCAACGCCAATGTACTTGCTTGCTCGTAAGATCAAAGCAATGGGTATCAAAATGGTATTGTCTGGCGAAGGTGCTGATGAGATCTTTGGTGGTTACCTGTACTTCCATAAAGCGCCAAACGCGAAAGAGTTCCACGAAGAGACAGTACGTAAGCTACTTGCTCTAAGCATGTTCGACTGTGCTCGTGCAAACAAATCGCTAGCGGCATGGGGTGTTGAAGGCCGTGTACCATTCTTGGATAAAGAGTTCATCGATGTCGCAATGCGTCTAAACCCTGAAGACAAGATGTGTGGTAACGGTAAGATGGAGAAGCACATCTTGCGTGAGTGTTTTGAAGACTACCTACCAGATTCAATCGCATGGCGTCAAAAAGAGCAGTTCTCTGATGGTGTTGGCTACGATTGGATTGATACATTGAAAGCAACGGCTGAAGCAAAAGTAACGGATCAACAAATGGAAGCTGCTAAGTTCCGTTTCCCTTACAACACGCCAACAACCAAAGAAGGTTATGCTTACCGTGAAATCTTTGAGGAGCTATTCCCTCTAGAATCTGCGGCAGAGTGTGTACCTGGTGGTCCTTCAGTTGCTTGTTCATCAGCGAAAGCGATTGAGTGGGATGAGTCATTCAAAAACTGTGTCGACCCATCAGGCCGTGCAGTACAAGCCGTTCACAACGATGCTTACAACGCTTAGAGCGTTTTGAACAAATCCTAAAGACTAAAAAAGGCGCATTATGCGCCTTTTGTTTTAAGCCTATTTTTATTACTGCAGTTATGCGCGAGCTTGTAGTGCTTCGTTCTCAATACTGATTGGAACGACTTGGCTGATCATTTTCACCAGCATAATCGATCGAGCCTCACCGTCTTTCTGATCGAAAATAGCTTCAACCCCAGCAAATTGGCCACTCTGAATCTTAACTACCTGTCCAGATTCAAACTCAACACAACAATCTTCCACTTCGTTACTGCAGCACTTCTCAAACTCTTTAAGTTCAAACACCAAGTCTCCTTGGACCTCGTGCGGCAGTGAACCGAACTTAATAAAGTCCACAACGCCACGTGTTGAACGAACGGTCGTGAAGCTAGGACCTTGCTCATAGTCGAAGCGAACAAAGATGTAAGACGGAAACAGCGGTTCTTTGACCTGCTTTTCTTTCCCTCTCACCACCTTTTCGACTTCTATTTGAGGGTAAAAGCACTCTACCCCCTGATTCTCTAAGTGCTGCTGAGCGCGTTTTTGATCACCACGCTTACAGTAAAGCAAATACCAACGTTTCATTTGACTAGCCATTTTATATTTTTAGATATTTTACCACATGCCTAAAACGGTTAAATCACCATTAATAAAATGAATCGTTGCTAACGAAAAATAATGCGTAGCAGACCAATTTATCAACAAAAAGTTATAGGTGTCGGAGTGGTTAAGCATTGTACAGAGATCATTTAGAGATCAAAAGACTCATTGTTGTAAGCATATGTATGCCCCACCTAATGCGCATGCCACTCCCTTCAAACTCAAAATGATACACCAGAGCAATATATCTAAAGATTTTAATTCAACACAACTTTAATGAAGGTTATTAACCAACCAACTCAAATCTGGAAAATTAGTTTGCAGCACATCTAAAATGGGCAACATTAAAAATAAAGATATTTAATATCAACACCTTAGTTAAACCAAGTTGTCGTGACCATAAAATAAGTCTATTGCAGACTTTTATCCCACTGTGTATACATGAATGACCATAAAATCTTTTAATACCTAAAATTAGTAAAACTTATGCCAAGCAACCACAACATCTTTGGCCACCCTAGAGGCCTATTTCTACTTTTTAGCACAGAGCTATGGGAACGTTTCTCTTACTATGCGATGCGCGCCATCCTTGTCTTATTTTTGACTGACACTACCCTCAACGGTGGACTGGGTTGGTCAACGAAAAACGCACTCGATCTCTACGGTATTTACACCGGTTTAGTCTACATCACACCATTAATTGGTGGCTGGATTGCCGATAACTACCTAGGTCAGCGTAAATCAATTCTGATTGGCGGTGTATTAATGGCACTTGGCCAATTTACACTGGCTCTACCTAACGGCTTCATCGGTTTAGACCAAGTGAACGCTCTGTACCTTGGTTTAGCACTGCTAATCAGTGGTAACGGTATGTTTAAGCCGAACATCTCAACCATGGTTGGCGATCTGTACCAAGAAGGCGATAACCGCCGTGACGGTGCTTTCACCATTTTCTACATGGGCATCAACTTAGGTGCGCTGCTTGGTGGATTAATTTCAGGTGCTGCTGTCGATTCATTCGGTTGGAAAGCAGGTTTCCTAGCCGCTGGTATTGGTATGGTTATTAGCTTGATCATGCAAGTGACAATGGCTCAGTCTTGGTTAGGCAACATCGGTTCTGTACCTGCTGCTGCAAGAGCGAAAGCACTGAACAAATCTAAAGAAAAAGCGCCACTGACCAAAGAAGAGTTCGACAGACTAAAAGTGATTCTTATCATGGGTCTGTTCGTGATTGTATTCTGGGCGGGCTTTGAACAAGCTGGCGGCCTAATGAACATCTACACTCAACAATATACTGACCGTATGATTGGTGGCTTTGAAGTTCCTGCTGCGTGGTTCCAATCTTTGAACCCATTCTTCATCATTACACTTGCTCCAATCATTGCTGCGTTCTGGGTGAAACTGGGTAAGCGTGAACCCAACTCTCCTGTGAAGTTTGCAATGGCATTGTTCTTCTTAGCACTGGGCTTTGTGTGCATGATGGGCGCGGTAATGGAGCAAGGCGGTGACCTAACAGTGAAAACATCAATGCTATGGCTAGTCGGCGCTTTCTTCTTCCATACCCTTGGTGAGCTTTGTCTATCTCCTATTGGCCTGTCGTTGGTCACTAAGTTAGCTCCGCTTCGCCTAGCATCATTGATGATGGGTGCATGGTTTGGCTTCAATGCGGTGGCAAACTACGTGGCAGGCCTGGTTGGTTCTCACGTTGGTGAGCTTGGTGCTATGTCAATCTTCAGTGGTATTGCTATCACAGCAACGGTGAGTGGCATATTACTGCTGCTTTGTGCTGGTAAGCTTGTGTCATGGATGCACGGCGTAGAAACCAACATGACGCTTGAAGCAGAGCCTAAAGCTAAGCAAGCAACAGAGACATCTGCGGCTTAACTCTCAAGCTGTTTCAAAACGAAATATCCTGATCAAAAAGGGCTGCTCAATGAGCAGCCCTTTTGTTATTTGTATTATGCGCCTTAATGCTAACGATAAGTCATAATCAAGGCTCAGCATCTGTTAGCGATACAGCGCCACTAACTCTGCCATCATATCGATGTGCGAATCTCTGTCGTTCAGACACATAATGTAGCTAAAGTCCGAACCACCAGCGTCAATGAAAGTCTCTTTACACTGGTCTGAAATCTCTTCCAACGTTTCCAAACAGTCAACCGAAAAGGCAGGTGCCATAATGTCGATCTTCTTGATGCCTTTACTCGGCAGTGATTCAAGTGTCTCGTCAGTGTATGGCTTCAACCACTCTTCTCGACCAAATCGCGATTGGTATGTCATTGTGATATCGTCCGCTGACAAACCTAACTCTGCCGCAAGCAGCTTTGTTGTCGCTTCACAATGCTGAGGGTAGATATCGCCTTCATCAGCCAGTCGCTTCGGAATACCGTGGAAAGAACACACTAAATGATCGGCTCTGCCATTTTTATCCCAATGACTGCGGACGCTTTCAGCCAATGCTTTGGCATAGCTTGGGTGCGCGTAGTAGTCGCGAATAAAGCGATAGCTCGGGATAACTGGCATCTGCTTAAAGGCTTTGGTTAAACCATCAGAAACCGCCGCTGTGGTTGTACCAGAGTACTGCGGATATAAAGGCAGTACGATGATGTCCTCAACGCCCTGCTCCATCAGTTGCTCAACACCAGTCTTTAGGCTTGGGTTGCCATAGGTCATACCCAGTGCAACAGGCATCTCTAGCTTCTTCTGGAGCTTTTCAGCTTGTCTTTGAGAGTACACAAGCAGTGGTGAGCCTTCATCCATCCAGACAGACTGATACAGCTTAGCAACTTTAGGCGAGCGAATCGGTAAAATCACCCCATGTAATATAGGACACCAAAGCCAACGCGTTAGGTTTACAACTCGCTTGTCGTGTAAGAATTCACTCAAAAATCGACGAACGCCAGCGGGGGTCGCCGAATCTGGAGTTCCTAAGTTCACCAGTAAAACACCCTGCTTTTTATTATTTTCCATAGATACCTGAGACCAATATGTGATTTTCTGGAAAGTAATATACTAATCTGCATAAGTTTAAGATCATTGCGCCTCAATGAAAGTCTGAATAATCACTCTTCATATGAGATACACAACATCCACTCTCAATTGCTAGCCACTGCCATCGGGTCTGAACCGTTCTGAATCATGTGCAATCAAATTATCTAGATTGGTATCGTACTAAAAATTGAAACAAAAAAAGCGACCCTTAAGGTCGCTTCCAATATATCAAATTCTAAAACTGGCTGTTAGCCAATTATGCTAGTGCTTTCTCAAGTTCTGCACTAACTTCAGCAACTTGCTTAGTACCATCAAACTTAAGGTACTGAGTGTTGCCTGCTTCAGCTTCTTTACCGTAGTAAGAGATTAGCGGAGCTGTTTGATCGTGGTATACACCTAGACGTGCACGAACTGTTTCTTCTTTGTCGTCATCACGTACCACTAGGTCTTCACCCGTTACGTCATCTTTACCTTCTTCTTTAGGCGGATTGTACACAGTGTGGTATGTACGACCAGAAGGAAGGTGAGCACGACGACCAGCCATACGCTCAACAATCACATCGTCAGCTACGTCGAATTCAACAACGTAATCAACAGCGATGCCCATTTCTTTTAGGCCATCCGCTTGTGGGATTGTGCGTGGGAAACCGTCTAGTAGGAAACCTTTCTCACAGTCATCTTGAGCGATACGCTCTTTGATAAGACCAAGGATAATTTCATCAGAAACTAGCTGACCAGCGTCGATTACTGATTTTGCTTGCTTACCAAGCTCAGTACCCGCTTTGATAGCAGCACGTAGCATGTCACCAGTTGAAATTTGAGGGATACCAAATTTGTTCATGATGAAGTTAGCTTGAGTACCTTTACCCGCGCCAGGAGCACCTAGAAGAATGATGCGCATGTTTAATCCTCTTATAAAATTATGATTTATACCGAAGCTCACTATCCCTCCACTCTTGCTCATTTTTAGGATGAACAGAAAGCGTTAAGTAACCATTGAGGCTAAGCAAAACTGTGAACAGAAGCAAAACGGTAAGTTTCGGTATAACGTTTAAAAATCATACAACTGGAGTTGATAGCTTCCTAGCCCCAGCTGATTAGGTCGAGCATTCTATCACATTAATATTCAATTTGGCTGAATTTACGACTAAAGAATGCATCGACAACATTTGTTGTGACGATAACGGTGACGTTGACCACGTTAGGTCAATTTTCAACGACGTTCATAAAAAAAGCCCGCATTTGCGAGCTTTTTATTACAATCATTGGCTTAACCTAAAGTCGAAAGACTAACGCTTTGTTAGTAGCTCGTTGATTGCACCCAAGAATTGTGACGGATCTTCCATTGAGCCCTTTTCAGCCAGCATCGCTTGACCAAGTAGCAACTCAACCCAACGACCAAACGCTTGCTCGTCTGCTTCGTCAGCCATCTGTTTAACCAGTGCGTGCTCAGGGTTAATCTCGAAGATGTACTTCACTTCCGGTGCCGCTTGACCCGCAGCTTCAAGAAGCTTCGCCATTTGCGTGCCCATTTCGAAGTCGTCAGTCACAACAACCGCAGGTGTCGTTGCTAGCTTGAAGGTCGTACGAACTTCTTTAACACGACCACCTAGGTAAGATTGAGTACGCTCAACAACAGATTTGAACTCTTCTTCTGTCTCTTTTTGCTTCTCTTTCTCTTCTTCACCTTCAAACTTGCTTAGGTCTAAGCCTGCTTTAGTGATCGATTGGAACTGTTTACCGTCGAAGTCAGTCAGGTAGTTCATTACGTACTCATCAATACGATCGTACATTAGAACCACTTCAATACCTTTAGCTTTGAACTGCTCCAAGTGTGGGCTGTTCTTAGCGGCAGCGTAGCTATCTGCTGTCAGGTAGTAAATCTTATCTTGGCCTTCTTTCATGCGCTCAACGTAAGATTCTAAGCTGATGGTTTGTTCAGCAGAATCCACTTCCGTTGACGAGAAACGAAGTAGACCAGCGATCTTCTCTTTGTTCGCCATATCTTCAGCCGGGCCTTCTTTCAATACTAGGCCGAACTCTTTCCAAAACTCTAGGTACTTATCATTGTCATTCTTCGCCATGCGCTCAAGCATAGTCAGTACACGCTTGGTACATGCGCCACGAAGAGACTGAGTTACCTTGTTGTCTTGCAGGATTTCACGAGACACGTTCAATGGCAGATCGTTTGAGTCAATCAAGCCACGAACGAAACGCATGTAAGATGGCATGAACTGCTCTGCGTCATCCATGATGAATACACGCTGCACGTAAAGTTTCAAGCCACTCTTGTGGTCACGGTTCATCATGTCCCAAGGTGCTTTCGCTGGGATGTAAAGCAGGCTTGTGTAATCGTTCTTACCTTCAACCTTGTTGTGGCTCCAGGTTAGTGGATCAGCAAAGTCGTGAGATACGTGCTTGTAAAACTCTTGGTACTCTTCTTTCTCGATATCAGATTTGTTGCGAGTCCAAAGCGCTTGCGCCTTATTGATCTGTTCCCAATGTTTCTCTTCGGTGTCTTTACCTTCGTCATCTTTCACTGCTGTGAAGATAGAAACAGGAATACCGATGTGGTCAGAATATTTACCAATCACTTCACGCAGACGCCACTCATTTAAGAACTCTTTACCGTCTTCACGCATGTGCAGAACGATGTCAGTACCACGAGACTCTTTAGTGATGTCTTCGATTGTGTAATCGCCTTCACCTGCAGAGTGCCACTGAACAGCTTCATTGTTCGGCAGGCCAGCTGCACGTGTGCGAACCGTTACCGCGTCTGCGACGATGAATGCAGAATAGAAACCCACACCAAATTGACCAATCAGTTGAGAGTCTTTGCTTTGGTCTTCAGACAGCTTTGAGAAAAAGTCTGCAGTGCCTGACTTAGCAATCGTACCTAAATGCTCAATAACGTTGTCGCGGCTCATACCGATACCGTTATCAGAAATGGTTAACGTGTTTGCTTCCGCGTTGAAAGAAAGTTTTACACCTAGATCTGCATCACCTTGGTAAAGGTCACCGTTCGATAGAGCTTGAAAACGAAGCTTATCAGCCGCGTCAGATGCGTTAGAGATCAGCTCACGTAGAAAGATTTCTTTATTTGAATACAGTGAGTGAATCATTAGATGAAGTAGTTGTTTTACTTCAGATTGAAAGCCACGAGTCTCTTTATTTTGCGTTGCCGTTTCGCTCATTTTTACTCCAAAACATCTATACTTTATGTTGAATAATCATAGGGGCGTAACACTTGATGCCACTCTTCTGTTCATTAACATGAGGATGACAAATGTAAATTCAAGGTCAAAAATCATAAAAACACTGTTTTTTTGATCTGTTTTTATTATCCTTGAGTCTGATAAATATAAAAGAACATAAAAGAAGCCATGATTTGGTGAAGAATTAACGGAACTTCACCTGAGATTTGTCTATTTCGCACCCAAAACAATCAAAAATAGAAGAATTCAATGAGCAATATCGGCACAAAGTTTATTCTCGCACAGCGGTTCGTATTCGACCCAAACAGCAATTCACTTGTTGATCAAATGAGCGACGGTGAAGTCGTTCGTCTTGGTAGCAATGAAAGCCGCATTCTCCTGATGCTGTCAGAAAGACCCAATGAAGTTATCACTCGCAATGAATTGCATGAGTATGTTTGGCGAGACCAAGGCTTTGAGGTGGATGACTCAAGCTTAACGCAAGCCGTATCGACTCTGAGAAAGATGCTCAAAGACTCGACTAAATCTCCTGAATTCGTAAAAACAGTACCAAAGCGCGGTTACCAATTTATTGCGACCGTTGAGCGCTCTGCGCCACTGTCATCAAATGATCAGCCAGTAGCCGCTGAAATTGCAGAAAATGACGTTGAGCCTATCCTAACGTTTGCAACGCCTGCTGCGACTGAAGAAGCGATCACGGAATCGATTGAACCAGAGCCAATTGCAAGAGTTCAAGAGACCAAGGTGGCTGTAGAACCAGCAACCGCTCCTGTTGTAGCTCCAACTAAAAGCACCAATAAATGGCTAACATTTTGGTTACTGCTTGCCGCTTTCATCATGCCGATTCTCGTTTTAACGTTTACTAACCCAGCAGAGTCTGAGTTCAAAACTTTGACTGAAGTAGATGGTGTAAAGGTTCAATCACCGGTTAACCACCCAGACCTCAGTAGTTGGCTGCCAGCGATAGAAAAGTGTGTATTACGTTACAACACGAATCACACTGGCGTGCTAAAGCCGACTGAAGTGATCGCGACAGGTGGACAAACCAATAACCTAGCCCTCAACTACATTCACCCGCAAGATTACTCGAGCGAAAATGTAACCCTAAGAATTTACGCAAACCAGTCGGATGTAAACGACATTTGCAACGGTGGTCAGTAACATGAAATTAAAAGTATCGATTATTTTACTGGTTCTATCTGCATTCTTAAGTGGTTGGTTATATTGGGGCAGCGATGCAAAAGTAGAGCGCTTGCTCACTCAGCATGAGTGGCAGTCGAAAATGGTGACGCTGATTAGCGATAACAAGCAAGCTGACTCAATCGGCCCGCTTCGTAGAGTTGAACTATCATCGAATGCGAAATACCTACCAAATGGTACATATTTAAGAATGTCAGTGGTGAGACTTTACGGTAATCAAACTGAGCCTGCGAATGTCATCAACATCTCTGAAACGGGTCAGTGGGATATTAACGATAACTACTTACTGGTTTCGCCAACGGAGTTTAAAGATGTGACTTCGGCTCAGCGCCAAGACTTTTCAGAAGAGCAACTAGAGCTTATCACTCAAGTCATTAAGATGGACGCAGAGCAAAGCCGCCGCATAGATATTGTTAACCCGAAGGCACTGCTACTAACTAGCTTAAATCATGGTTCTACCGTATTGTTTTCAAACTAAGATTGGATCGCTATTTACTGTTTATGAGTCGCTGAATACCACAAAACGGAAAACCAATAGAAAAAGGGGCATGAAGCCCCTTTTTTGTTAGCCGTTGGTATCAAATTACGGATGTAGCATTTTAAGGATTAACTATGAATACGGATCAACCAAATCTGGCGCCTACGAAAGAAACAGCAACAAAAGCCACAATCGCCATACACTATTGCCGTCAATGCAATTGGATGCTTCGCTCTAGTTGGTTATGCCAAGAGCTACTGCATACCTTCAGCGAAGAAATTGAACAAGTGAGCTTACACCCAGACACAGGAGGCAGGTTCGAAATCTTTTGTAATGGTGTGCAGATTTGGGAAAGAAAAGCAGATGACGGTTTTCCAGAGGCGAAAGTTCTGAAGCAAAGAGTACGAAACATCATTGCTCCAGACAGAGGTCTCGGC
The DNA here is from genome assembly GCF_041473395.1 of Vibrio sp. 10N.222.55.C6. Taxonomy (NCBI): domain Bacteria; kingdom Pseudomonadati; phylum Pseudomonadota; class Gammaproteobacteria; order Vibrionales; family Vibrionaceae; genus Vibrio; species Vibrio sp. 10N.222.55.C6. Next base: position 93,010 of record NZ_JBFRSD010000021.1, on the reverse strand, counting down.
CACGTGGACTCAAAATAAGCCTTTCACAGCCGATCCAATGATTTAAAGCTGACCACTCACGAGAACATCACCTTCAAGGCTAATGACTTTGAAGGTATTGTTTTCATAGATGCCATAGCTTGCCGCGTGTCCCTCTCGTGGGAATGTCACCGAGCTAGGGTTAAAGATAAAGATGTCATCTTGGTATTCGGCGACAGGAATATGGGTATGACCGTGTGCAATGATATCGCCCGCCTTCAACGCAGGGCGTTTATTGGTGTTGTACAAATGGCCATGCGTTAGGAAGATACGCTGGCCTGATTCTAATAGCACCCACGAGTAATCCATCATCATTGGAAAAGACAACAACATCTGATCCACTTCGCTATCGCAGTTACCACGAACGGCAATGATCTCTTGAGAAAACGCATTCAACTTATCTGCAACCGCCGGCGGGTTGTATCCTTCTGGAATCGGATTTCTTGGTCCATGATTCAGAATGTCACCCAATAGAACTAAATATTGCGCACCAGATGCTTGGTAGAGTTCTAATACCTTTTCTGTTGCTGGCAGCGAACCGTGTAGGTCTGAAGCAAAAAATAATTTCACACGTACTTCTCCATAAAATTTATGAGCCTATTGTACGTATCTAAATGCTACACGTCATCTCTCGCCATACCATTGATCACGATATTATTGTAACTAACCATACCGACTATCTTGTTATCACGAACTACTGGCGCACGACTGATACCAAAGCGTTCAAACAGGCGAGCGCAATACTTTACGTTCATCTCAGCAGACACGCTTAGCGCTGGCTTGGTCATGATCTCATAAACATTGGTTCGCTTTGGAGATCGGTTCTTAGCCAGTACTTTCTTGGCAATGTCATTCATCAATACGATGCCGTATTCGTCATCTTCGTGGCGCTTATCGACAATAATTGCTTTCACTTTGTGCTTCTTCGCCATCTCTATCGCTTCTAACACTGTGGTTAGCCCATCGATAATCACGTACGTATTGGCCATGACATCACCTACTCGGATTTTTTCATTGGTACTCATAACTCATCCTCCACAACCTTAGTTAATGTCTCGACTTGATGCGCAACCCCGACTGCATCTTCGATATCGATCTGCACCGCTATACCTTGTCCTGACTCTTGGTCAAACTCACCGACTTCGCCAATAGTTTCAAGAATATGCCTCGCTAAGTGTTCCTCAACCACAAACAGCAACACATCTTTTTGTACCTCTAGCGTTAGGCCAAAGAAGGTGGTTTTTTGGTTTAAGCCTTGCCCTCTGGCGTTGTTAATCACCGTTGCTCCAGTCGCGCCCGCATCACGCGCGGCATCGAGCACAGTGTCGGTCTTGCTCTCTTCTACAAACGCTAAGATAAGTTTAAAGCGCATCTTTGCTCTCCTTAGAGGTGTGTAAACGGTTTAACCATTGTGTTATTTGGGCATAGCCCATCACTGAAATGATGGGAAATAAGCTGGCAAAGGCGATCAACCCAAAGCCATCAATAACAGGGTTTCTTCCTGGTACGGTTGAAGCGAGTCCAAGCCCGAGCGCCGTCACTAAAGGGACTGTCACCGTTGATGTAGTGACGCCACCCGAATCGTAGGCCAATGGAATAATGAGTTTTGGGGCGTAAAAGGTTTGAATGACCACGACGACATAACCAAAAATGATGTAGTAGTGGATCGGGTCACCCGCAACGATACGGTAGCTGCCCAGTGAGATACCGATAGCAACGCCCAATGCCACGGCGATCCTCAGCCCATTGACGCTGATACTGCCACCGGAAACTTGGTTCGCCTTAATCGCTACAGCAATCAAAGAGGGCTCGGCTATCGTGGTGCTGAAACCAATACAAAACGCGAAAAGATAGACCCAGTAATAATCAAACCAAGCCAAAGCAAGACCAGAACTGATCTTAAACTCAGTCAAAAAACTTGGCTCGGTGAGTTGCATTGCCATCGTCTCCCCTAGAGGGAATAACGCGAGTTCCAATCCCATCAAAAAGAGTGATAAGCCAAGAATGACGTAGAAGAAACCGATCAGCACTTTGGCTAGGTTATTGACTGGCTTTCGTAATACCGCCAACTGAAAACCGAAGATGATGATCGCAATCGGGATCACATCCATCACAGTGCCGAGAAAGGTGTCGATAAATTGTTGAACACTGATCATGTCACCACCATCCCGTACACCATGACAAACATCATCGGCAGCAACGAAGCAAACGCGATCAACCCAAAACCATCTATCATCGGATTACGCCCTTTAATTGCCGAGGCTAAACCCACCCCTAACGCAGTTACTAATGGGACGGTGATCGTCGATGTCGTTACTCCACCAGAGTCATACGCAATTCCAATGATGTTTTCCGGAGCAAATGCAGTGAGCACGACCACTCCAATATATCCACCGATGATCATGTACTGGATTGGCCAACCTTTTAAGATTCTCAGCACACCGAGTAAAATAGCGATACCGACTGACAGTGCCACAGTAAAGCGCAGGCCATTGGCATACTGCTCCATTTCATCTAACGTATTGGGGATTACACCTCCCTCAGCTGCCACTTCTGCGGCTTCGGCAGCGACTGCGGTTAACGCTGGCTCGGCTATGGTGGTACCAAAACCCAAACAAAAAGCGAAGATCAATAACCAGAACACACTCCCCTTTCTGGCAAATGCTTGAGCCATCGATTCGCCAATTGGAAACAACCCCATTTCAAGGCCAAAGATAAAGAAAGTGAGTCCAAAAACGACGAGCACTAAGCCAGTCAGAATAGATAAAAGATGAGGAAGTGGCTCTTGTAAGACAGCAAGCTGGAAGAAAGCGATTACCGCCACGATTGGCAATAGATCCCTCAGGCTACCTAACATGGATCGAAACAAAGCAAGCACCGCCGTCATCGCAATTCCTTGTCGCTGATTATGAATTAATAATAATCATGGCAAATCCTTATCATTGCTTATGTGACAAATATTACGCAGTTGGTAACATATCCGAGTAAAGTGCATAAGTGTGATGACGGTACACATCCTGACTTGATGAATTTAATTTCACTCCTTTGTAAATTGAAAAAGGCGTAATTTGGGCATCACACGATTGAAACCTTATGATCGTTATAGTGATTTTTTCGTATTGATTGGCGACTAAAAACAAGCCATGTCTATAATTATGTTTAATAGGGAGATTGGTATGAAGATATTGTTAACGGGTGGTACTGGATTTATTGGCTCTGAATTGGTCAAGAGTTGGAACACTGACGACGTGACATTGCTGACGCGGAGTCCTGAAAATGCGAAGCAAAACCTAAATCACCTCAACCAGAACAACCTTCATTACATTCAATCCCTTGATGAGCTCAGTGATCTCAATGACTTTGATGTGGTGGTCAACCTCGCGGGTGAGCCGATTGCCGATAAGCGTTGGAGTACAGAACAAAAAGAGAGGATCTGTAACAGCCGCTGGCACATCACTGAAAAGCTGGTCGAATTAATTCATGCCAGTAGCAACCCGCCACACGCTTTTATTAGCGGTTCAGCCGTGGGTTACTATGGCGATCAACAGCAGCACCCGTTTGACGAGTCACTGCAAGTAGAAGATGAAAGCTTTCCTCATAAAGTCTGTGCCCACTGGGAAGAGATAGCCAAGAGAGCACAATCAGAAAGCACACGCGTGATACTACTGCGAACAGGGGTTGTACTTGGCGAGAATGGCGGCGCACTCAAGAAGATGCTATTGCCTTATAAACTCGGCGTCGGTGGTCCAATAGGTTCAGGTGAGCAGTACATGCCATGGATTCACATTCTCGATATGGTGAGAGCCATCAATCACTTGTTGTCACTCCCCCACGCTCAAGGGGAATTCAATATGTGTGCCCCTCACCCTGTGACCAACAAACTGTTCAGCAGCACGTTAGCGAAACAATTAGGCCGACCGCATTTCTTATTCACGCCGAAATGGGCAATGTCGATTCTCATGGGGGAATCATCTTGTTTGCTATTTGACAGCATTCGCTCCAAGCCAAAGAAACTCACTGAGATGGGATTCATCTTTAGTTACTCAAGAATCGAGCCAGCACTAAAAAACTTGTTACAACATCGAGACTAATTCTTTACCCTAGAGCGATAGAGACTCTAATAAAGGATTAAGTGTGAACAAGTCGATTCTTATTACCGGTTGCTCAACAGGTATTGGCTATACATGTGCTCATGCACTTCAAAAGCGTGGTTTTCATGTCATTGCATCTTGTCGTGATCCACAAGATGTTCAACGCCTTCAAGATGAAGGCCTCACCTGTATTCAATTAGATCTTTCCAACCAAGAAAGTATTGAGCATGGCGCCAAGCTTGCTATTGATCTCGCACCTAATGGATTGTATGGATTATTCAATAACGGTGCTTACGGTCAAGCAGGGGCACTAGAAGACTTACCGACCCAAGGACTCAGAGAACAATTCGAAACCAACTTCTTTGGTTGGCACCATCTCGTCTGTCAGATCCTTCCGCGCGAGCGTGGCGAAGGTCGAATCGTACAAAACAGTTCCGTATTAGGTTTTGCAGCCATGAAGTATCGTGGTGCTTATAATGCTTCTAAATTCGCGATTGAGGGTTGGACAGATACCTTACGATTAGAACTGCATGGCAGCGGTATACAGATCTCATTACTGCAACCAGGGCCAATTGAGACTCAATTTAGAACCAATGCCTTGAAAGCGTTCAATAAATGGATCAACATTTCTGGCAGCGCCCACCAAGACGCTTACCAACAACAAAAAGATCGACTCGAAAAAGAATCATCGAATAACGCTTTTGTCCTACCTCCAGAAAGTTGTATTGAGCCGGTATTCCATGCTCTCACCGCCGACAAACCCAAGCTAAGATACCGAGTTACGACCCCGACTAAAGTGTTCGCGGTATTGAAAAGGATTCTACCGAGTCGCTTGCTAGACCCTATTTTGAGAAAAGCTGCATAAATTACTAACTTTGAATGCAGAGTCGCAAACTTTAATGTAACGATGTAATTTTTCCGTAACAATAAGATGTCATGATTATCCTATCCCATCAGTTATTCCCAATTGATGGTTCTACTCTGGAAATCTCATGACTTTAAACCGCCTTAATTGGGTAGGTGTGGGTCTGGCAATTACGCTGTTTATACTGTTTTGAGTATCTCACGCAACGCCTCACTGACTACCTCGATGATAACGCTATGCCTTCCATGTTGAGATAACAACTCTATCAACATCGAAGCATAGCGTTTTTCTATTTTTGGTTCTTTTTATCCGAGATAACCGAGTTAGATCTTGAAGTTACCGACTAACCCCCCCATATTTGCAACGTATCCACAAAACAAACCTCAAGGAACGTAAATGCAATCTCCGCATATTGTTGAACTTAATGAGCAGAACTTTCGTCAAGTATTAGAAGGTTCGATGCAGACCCCTGTACTCATCCATTTTTGGGCACCAATGAGCCAAGAGAGCGCCCAAGTCATTCCTGAACTGCAAACTTTAACTCAGCAATACAACGGTGCCTTCACCTTAGCCCTGCTCAATTGCGAACAAGAGCAAGCTATTGCTAGCCAGTTTGGTGTTCAAGCACTGCCCACTATTGCACTGTTTGTTAATGGTCAGCCAGTCGATGGGCTCGGTGGCCCTCAAAGCATAGAAGCTATTGTCGATATGCTCAGCAAACACCTTCCTAGCCAAGATGAACTTGCTTTGCGTCAGGCTCTTGAGCAAATGCAAGCTGGCGAGCACACACAGGCACTAGCAGCAATGCAGCAACTTCCAGCAGAGCTGACGAATAAAGGTGAAGTAAAACTGGCGATCGCAGAGTGTTTGTTAGAAACACAACAATTTGACCTTGCTGAAACTCAGCTAGCAACTATCCCTCTTGAGTACCAAGACAACTACTACAAAGGCTTAGTTGCAAAGCTTGAACTTCATAAACAAGCAGCAGACAGCCCTGAAATACAAGCATTAGAAGCCGCTCTTCAGCAAAATCCGAGCGACGCTAAAACAGCATCTGAATTAGCATTGCAATATCACCAAGTGAACCGCAGTGAAGAAGCTATGGATCTATTATGGTCTTTCCTAGCCAAAGATCTTAATGCTCTCGATGGTGACATGAAGAAAGAGTTCATGGACATCTTGAGTGCGCTTGGACAAGGTAACCCAGTTGCCAGTAAGTACCGTCGACAACTGTACTCTCTGCTTTACTAGTTAAACCTAAAAAGCCGTAGATTAAACATCGAAAATTGACAATTCAATCAATTAGTTTATCGCATAATAGAATGTAAAATGGTCCATAAAATCAATGCTTTATGGCCCATTTCTCGTTTATAAATTTGCTCAGAATTTAAATATGAGCCAGTATCAATACTGAACTATCAAAAACTCAAACTTGCAAAGGATTTTGTATGCCTATTGATACCTTGATTACTATCGGCGTCTTTACTGCCGTCGCACTGTTATTTATCTTCGCTGGCGTAAAAACCGTTCCACAAGGCAACAACTGGACCGTTGAACGCTTCGGGCGATACACACACACCCTTAAACCGGGTCTTAACTTAATCATTCCATTTATTGATAAAGTTGGACAGCGCATCAGCATGATGGAGCGTGTTCTCGACATCCCAGCACAAGAAGTCATCTCCAAAGATAATGCAAATGTGGTTATCGATGCGGTTTGTTTTGTTCAAGTTATCGACGCGCCTAAGGCAGCTTATGAAGTGAATGACCTTGAACATGCGATCCGTAACTTAACCCTCACCAATATCCGTACTGTGCTTGGCTCGATGGAACTGGATGAGATGCTGAGTCAGCGTGACATGATCAATACCAAGCTACTGAACATCGTTGATGAAGCGACAAACCCTTGGGGCGTAAAAGTCACCCGTATCGAAATTAAAGACGTACAGCCACCAGCAGACCTTACTGCTGCGATGAATGCCCAGATGAAAGCCGAGCGTAATAAACGTGCTGATATCTTAGAAGCAGAAGGTGTACGACAAGCTGAGATCTTGAAAGCAGAAGGCCACAAGCAATCAGAGATCCTGAAAGCAGAAGGTGAGAAGCAAGCGGCAATATTGCAAGCAGAAGCCCGTGAGCGTGCCGCAGAAGCAGAAGCTAAAGCGACAGAAATGGTATCAACGGCAATTGCTCAAGGTGACATGCAAGCGGTCAATTACTTCATTGCACAAGGTTACACCGACGCATTGAAATCTATAGGCCAAGCTGAAAACGGCAAGATCATCATGCTACCACTCGAAGCAACTGGCCTTATGGGTTCTGTAGCGGGTATCGCGGAGATGTTTGCACATAAGAATGACAAAGGTAGTAAGGACTAACTTATGGTCGAATTACTAGAACAAGTAAACCACTGGCATTGGTTAGCGTTTGGTCTAGCATTGTTAGCGCTTGAGCTAATTGGAACCGCTGGTTACTTTTTATGGATAGGCATATCTGCCATGCTGGTCGGTGCCCTATTAGGAGCATTACCAATTGGTTGGCAGATGCAATGGCTGTCCTTTGCTAGCTTCTCTCTTATTACCACTTGGTTGTGGTGGAGAAGACAACTCTCGAATGACAAGCAATCGGATGCAGGGCGAGAGTTAAACCAAAGAGAAAAGCAATTGGTAGGTCAAACCGTTATTTTAAGTGAAGACGTAAAGAAAGGTAGCTGTCGAATTAAGTTCGGTGACTCTTCTTGGTCAGCAAAGGCCAGTCAAGATATTCCATCTGGAACCGAAATTAAGATTGTCGCTTTAGACGGAATCGTTCTAATAATAGAACCTTTATAAACAAGAGCTATATGAAGCCTGCATTTTCAATAAATGCAGGCTTTTTCTATTTTTGAACCTTAATAATATTCGAATTATCATTGCGATAGATTGAATTGAAAAAAAAATAAGTTCTTATTTCGTAAAGCTAAAAAGTTTGATTGAGCTAAAAAGGTATAAGAAAGCCAGATTTCTTACCCAATATATATATGAATAGTTAACCTTACTCTCGCTTATTTATAATTATTAAAAATGTTAAGTCCGTCCAATTTTTGAAATTTTCTTTTCCTTGTCCATACTTTCAATTATCTCAATTAGAGATAAACCTAATGGAGTTTGTATGAGACATTTTTTAATAATTCTAACGGCTATTTTCAGCTTGTCATTTGGAAGCGCTCTAGCGAGCAGTCAGTCTCCTGGTAACGGAAACATGGGGCCTATCGTTAAGTGTTCAGATGGTAACGCAGTCACTCATGTACCACTGTTGATCTGTAAACATTACGGCGGAAAGGTGCTGTGATAGGTGCTGTGATAGGTGATTAAAGTCAGGCTAGTAATGAAATTGCTGCCTGACGATTATTTAGAACTGGAATAACCTAACTGCGGCCAGATAGATTATTCAAGATAGGACATTCCGTTGAAGTATCTCCAGGGCAGTCATGTACCCAAGATTGTAGCTGCACCTTCATCTTGTTTAACTCCGCAAGCTTCAACTCTATTTCATCTAACTTCTGAGTAGCCTTCTTCTTTACTTCGTAGCTTTGTCTGTTGGGATTCATTGCCAACTCAACCAGTGACTTACACTCATCGAGAGTGAAACCAACCATTTTAGCTCTCAAAACGAACTCTAACTGTTCGATATGAATCTCGCCATATTGCCTGTAACCATTTTCTGATCGGTGCGGTGGGCTCATCATGCCTTTACTTTCGTAAAAACGAATGGATTTCGCTGTTGTACCAACACGCTTCGCTACTTCACCAATATTCACAATCTTACCTGTAAGCCTAAAATGAAAAACCGCAGTACTGCTGTTATACAATACTGCGGCTGAAAAACATAGCTAGGGTGTAACGTTAGAAACTTACTCTTGTTCTAACAACCAAATCATAGTTTGAGATTTTTCTTCACTGTCTAGCTTATTGAACCAGTATGAAACCATTTCGATCTCTTTTGAGCCTTCTAGTAATGCTGGGTTAGCGTTCTTACGGTTCTTGAATGCCCAATCTGTTACTGCAGATTGCTCTTCTTTGGTTGCTTCACCATACCAGTAATTCACCATCTCTTGTGCTTGTGATGCTTTTGGCTCTTCAGCAACTACTGCTGCTACTGGAACAGCCGCGACTGGAGCAACCGCGATAGCTGTATGATTATTTGCACCGTTATAAATTGTGTCGATATACGCCTTTGGTACGATAAAAGTCGTGCTCATGACTGAGTTTTGGCCTTCAAGCGTAAATTCTAAATTCTTTTGTCTTGCTTGCTGAATATCAGCGTCACTTAATGGAAACTTAATATATTGAGTCTTAGTACAGTGCTCGCTGCAGCTTTCTCTTGGTACTTGTCTATCTTCTAATTCTATCGTTTTACCAAAAAAACTAACCGTTTCGTACTCTTTGTAACTTTGGAAGTAACTCACGTCCATAGTAATTGAAGATTCTGGGGCAGTATTTGGTGTTACTTCTTTATTGTATGTAAAGTAAAGCGACGACTTGAGAATGTCTGCGCCTACATTTGATCTATTTTCTGCTACGTAAGATTGACCGGTTACTTTAATGTAACCACCTTTGGGCTGCACATCAGCAACTGAGTCTGCAAAATTACTTTGTGAATCGAGTGAACTACAAGCTCCCAAAAATAATGATAATACAACTACACTAACTTTATTCATTATGACTAATTCCTTATGTTCACTATGGAAAAACGCTGGCAAACAAAATTTACCAGCGTTTTAATTTTTATCTAACTGTTTAAGCTAAAGATTCTAGCTTAGAAACCGTATTCAAGACCAACGCGAGTTACGATATCTGTATCAGCGTCACCAACAGTACGACCCGCTACACGTAGGTAAGGTACGAAACCGTTATGAACAGCCATTAATTGAGCTGAAATTGTGTTGCTGTCGTCTGTTTGTTCCGCTTTCAATGCAGAGTTTGTTGTAGCTGTTTCGCCAGACAGATCTGCTTCTAAGTTAGCAGCATAACCAATTTTTACTCCAATTGGGCCATTCCAATATTGGCCAATGATTGAGTATGAATCTTGTGTGTATTTACGAGAACCGTTATCTAACTCTTCGCCTTTATACGCAGCCGCGATACCGAAACCAGCTGGTAAGCTAGCTTCGAAGCCCACGATATATGCAAATGTGTCATCATCATAAGCCGCATATTCTGTGCTCTTAGTTGGAGCGCCAGTATCAGGATCGAAATCCCATTCACCGCCACTCTTACCTACTACACGCGTTCCTGATTCAACTGCACCCATAAATGTAATCTTTTCGAATGCATATTTTGCGCTAGCACCAAAGAAGTTCGCATCACGAGTCGCTGCACCGCCACCGTTGTCGTTATCATCACGACCAACAGAAGCTGCAAAAGAGAAACCACCAAATTTAGCTGAATCGTAACGTATTTGGTTAGATTGACGATCATAGTGACCGTTGATGCCGCCCCAATCGAATACAGAACCTAGACCAGGGTTAGAGAATGGCCAGTCGACGATTTCGTATAGTGGAGTAAGAACACGACCCACACGCAGGTTACCCCAAGAGCCAGAAGCACCAACGAACGTATCACGGAAACCAAGCACACCGCCTGAAACGCCGCCATGACCCCAGTCTGTGCTATCTACGTAGCCAGATTCAATCTGCATTGTGATTAATACGTCATCAAACATCTCTTTATGAGCACGGAAGCCGATACGAGATTCATTCTCTACAGCGTAACCAGTACTAGAGTCGTTGTTGTCAGTTGTGTTGTAGTTAACTAGAGAGATAGCTGCAACACCGTATACGTCAACGTTGAAATCAGAGTTGATACCAACTTCTTTCGCCATTACGCCTGTCGATAAAAGTGCAACGGATGCACCTAGTAGAGTACGTTTGAAAATTTTGTTTTCCATGGAATAAAACTCCTAAAAATGGATATAGCTGTTTGAATATTCCCCGCCTAAAGTTGGCCGCCGTAGAGAGAAATACCTTTTCTTGTTTGAGAACCCTAAACTCTGAATTCTCTATTTCCTTTCTGGTTATACACATCATGTGCATCCATGGCATTAAGACTAACTTCGCCCTCAAAAAGATCAATGAGAACTTAATTTTCATCTAAAAAAATATGAGTTGGTGCAAATTTAATAGGTACTTAGTGATCCAGATCGATAAATAGAAAAATCCTCACCAAAACAAAATCAATACCAATAAATTCAACAACTTGAGGTAATTATCACTTTGTAAAAATAGATATGACTCGCATTTTTGATACAACTAGAATGGTATTTCATTAATGTTGAGCAGCGTCACTGTCCCTTTTTGAGAGTTCGTATAGGTACAAAATTCTCAACAATTAAAAAGGCATCTAATTTGCAGCAGACACAAAAAAAGCACTCCCTTTAAAGGAGTGCTTTTGAGCTTTTTTTACCTTGGTTTACTTACGAAATAAGTGCAATTAGATCTTCTTCTGTTCTTATTTCGATACCTAAATCTTGTGCTTTAGTTAATTTAGAACCCGCAGCTTCACCGGCAAACAAGATGTCCGTTTTCTTCGATACGCTACCCGTCACTTTCGCACCTAATGCTTGTAACGCAGCTTTAGCTTCACTTCGACCTAATTGCGACAATGAGCCTGTTAACACAACGACTTTACCTTCTAATGGTAGCTCTTGGTCATCCGCAACAGCTTCGATTGCAGGCCAGTTAACACCAAGCTCTAGCAACTGCTCGACTACAGCTCTGTTTTTCTCCTGCGAGAAGAAGCTCGTGAGGTGACTTGCTACGATGTCACCAATATCTGACACTTCAACTAACTGTTCATGGGTTGCTGCTTGAACCAACTCCAACGTCTTGAAGTGTTGAGCTAAGTTCATAGCCGTCGCTTCACCGACTTCACGAATACCGAGTGAATAGAGGAAACGTGCTAACGTTGTGTCTTTGGCTTTATTCAGCGCACTCACCACATTTTGCGCCGATTTAGGCCCCATACGATCAAGAACTGTAATTACGCCCGCGCTAAGCTTGAACAAGTCAGCGGGCGTTTCTACCATTTCACGGTCCACAAGCTGCTCTATCACTTTTACGCCAAGGCCATCGACATCCAACGCCTTTCTCGACACAAAGTGCTTAAGCGCTTCTTTACGCTGTGCCTGACACACTAGACCGCCAGTACAACGCGCTACAGCTTCCCCCTCGACACGCTCAACCGTAGAGCTACATACAGGGCAAGCATCAGGGAAAACAATGTCTCTAGCCGTTTCAGGGCGACGATCTAGTACAACAGCCACAATTTGCGGAATAACATCACCTGCACGGCGAATAATAACGCTGTCGCCTACCTTCACGCCTAAACGCGCAATCTCATCGGCATTGTGTAAAGTGGCATTGCTGACTGTCACGCCACCAACGAAGATAGGTTCAAGTTTAGCAACCGGCGTAATAGCACCAGTACGGCCCACCTGAAATTCAACGTCATTGAGCAGTGTAATCTCTTCTTGAGCTGGAAACTTATAAGCAATTGCCCAACGTGGCGCTCTAGCAACAAAACCAAGCACTTCTTGAGCCGCGATATCGTCGACTTTGATAACAACGCCATCAATCTCGTAAGCCAGAGCATCACGACGAGTCATAATATCTTGGTAATAGGCTTTCACGTCTTCGAGAGAGCTCAGTTGCTTAGTCTCGGGGCACATAGGTAAGCCCCAACCTTTAAGCTGTAAAAAGCGTTGGTAGTGACTATTTGATAGCTCAGCGCCTTGTACAACACCGACACTGTATGCGTAGAAAGCTAGCGGACGTTTCGCAGTAATACGGGAATCAAGCTGACGCAGGCTACCTGCGGCGGCATTACGTGGGTTAACAAATACTTTCTCGCCTTTCTTCAACGCCATCTCATTCAACTTATCGAAACCCGCTTTTGGCATAAACACTTCGCCACGAACTTCAATACGCTGCGGCCAGCCTTCACCTTGTAACTTAAGTGGGATAGAGCTGATCGTACGCACGTTTTCAGTGATGTTTTCACCCGTCGCACCGTCACCACGAGTCGCAGCCTGAACTAAAATACCATTCACATAGAGTAGGCTAACTGCAAGGCCATCAAGCTTAGGTTCACAACAGAAAGTCTTGAGGTTAGCGGTTGGCGCTCTATCAGACATTCGCTTATTGAACGCATCCAAATCTTCATCAGAGAAAGCATTGTCCAGAGAAAGCATTGGGATCTCATGAGTCACTTGAGTGAAACCATCGAGAGGCTGACCACCAACACGTTGGCTCGGAGAATCTACCGTCACTAGTTCCGGGTTCTCTTCTTCGATCTTTAGCAATTGCTGCATTAATCGATCGTACTCGACATCAGGGATCTCAGGGCTATCTTCTACGTAATAACGAACGGCGTGATAATGCAGAGTTTCTCTTAACTGCTCTAAGGTAACTTGAATCGATTCTTTCATATCATTCTCTATCGTGATTGAAATATCAAAAAGGGCTCCCTTAGGAGCCCTTTTCTATAAATATAGATTATTTACAAGGCTAAACAATACGGCTAGGCATTCGATGCCGTCATAAAGTCTCTGATTTGCTTGCGGTAGTCAGATAAACGGTTTGGTGTCATTAAGTTGCGTGACTCATCCAACACGTTTCCGCCCATATCGTCAGCAATTTTCTGCGCCGCACTCAGCATCACATTGAAGTTTTGATCAGCTTGACCATAACAAGGCAACGTCATAAAGAACGAAATACCTTTAGTCGTGAAGTCAGCAGGATCATCATGTTCTAGCGTTCCTGGCTGCATCATGTTTGCAACGCTGAAAATAACCTTTGGTGCATCTGTAGATTGTGCAAAGCAGTGGTAAATAGACATCTCACCATAAGTTAAACCGTTGTTCTCCATGCTGCGGAAAAGTTCAGTCCCAACGAATGGGATCTCTCCAGCACAGTGAACATTAAGAACGATCACTTCTAAACCAAGTTCTTCATCTGGTTTTGCTTCTTCAACAGTCGCACTTTGCGGAGTCACGACTTCTTTCGCAACAACCGGCTCTCTTTGAGTAAGCGTTTCGTTTGGACCGACTGGCTCATCAACTGTTTCAGAAGGCTCTTCAAACGAACCGTACTGCACTTTAAAGCCGGCATGGTTTTCTTTTTGCTCGTCAGTCAACTCAAAGCTTGGAACTTCAGGCTCAACGTCCTTCTCTTCCTCAATCACTTCAGGTTCACTTTCAACCTTAATTGGGTCTTCTACGCTGAAAGAAGGAAGATCATTTAATTCGATATCATCTTCGTAAGCTTCTTTCGCTTGTGGCGCTGTTAGCGGATCTGAGTCGATCAGCGGATCAGTATCAGAGGGTGAAACAGCAAAATCCGGCTCTTTACGTTCTTTTCGGATTATCTCAAAATCATCTTCTGGGGCGAATGAACGGTTTGGAATAGTTTCTGCTTCATCTAAGCTGTCGTTATCAAGCTTACCGAGCGGCTTATCTCCAAACTTTGCTTTCCCTTCTTTTTTACTCGTCCATAGACCATGGAACAATAATGCGGCGATAGCTAATGCGCCAACAATAATGAGTACAAATCGCAATTCCTGCATTTTTCGCTCTCAGCTTTCTTAGTCAACTAGCTATAAACACGCTGTCACTAAGTTGGGTTAATTTGGCTAATCTCACTACTCTATCAAAAGTAGCCACTGTTTTAGAACAACTTAATACAATTAGTTCCTTACATGGTGTGATTTTCACCACGCTTTTTTTCTTAATTTCGGTCGAGTACACTAGACATGTTTGCTATTTAACCAAATTCACATGTGACCTAATTTAAATATGACTATTGAATCTGTTCCCCGCTCCGGCTTTGGCTATTTTATTTTCGGAATAAAAATCGCTTTATCACCGAGCATTCGTAAGTTTGTACTAATGCCACTTATCGCGAACGTGTTACTCGTTGGTGGTGCCTTGTTTTATATCTTCTCCAACCTAAACACTTGGATTGAAGGTTGGATTGGTGCATTGCCAAGTTTCTTGTCGTGGTTGTCATACATTTTATGGCCATTACTTGTGTTAACCGTCTTGGCCACATTCTCGTATTTCTTTAGCACGCTCGCTAACTTCATTGCCGCACCGTTCAACGGTTTACTCGCGGAAAAAGTTGAAGAGTTGTTGAGCGGTAAAAAAGTTAATGACGATGGTTTACTTGATGTCCTCAAAGATACCCCACGTATATTAGCGAGAGAATGGCGCAAGCTTGTCTACATTCTGCCAAAAGCGATCGGTTTATTCCTACTTTTGTTAATTCCAGCACTAGGGCAAACCGTTGCTCCGTTTTTATGGTTCATTTTCACAGCATGGATGTTAGCGATTCAATACGCCGACTACCCGTTCGATAACCATAAAATCAAATTTGATGACATGAGAAACAATTTGAAACAAAAACAAGGCAAGAGCTACAGCTTTGGCGCGCTTGTTTCTGTGTTCACCACAATTCCAATTCTAAACCTGATCGTAATGCCCGTTGCCGTTTGCGGCGCGACGGCAATGTGGGTTGCTGAGTTTAAAGACCAAGCTCTGCGTTCTCGTCTATAATTCTCGTCTATTACCCCGCCTATACTTCCTAGTTTCGCCTATCTTTTTGAAGTTCTGATTTCAATAAAGATAGGCGTGAATTCTGCTACATATCTATATGATATAACTTTTTAGTCCTTTTACCTTTTTTTCAACTTGTTTAATCTAAATTCAAGCTGAATAAACATCGTAAGACACTAGACGGTAAAGTGATTGATATACTACGTTTAGTTCTGTCATTAAATGAAGGAATATCGCATGAGCAAGATCTACGAAGACAACACCCTAACGATTGGTAACACACCTCTAGTCCGCCTTAACAAAGTAAGCAAAGGTAACGTCCTAGCTAAGATCGAAGCTCGTAACCCAAGCTTCAGTGTTAAATGTCGTATCGGTTCAAACATGATCTGGGAAGCAGAAAAAGCGGGTACGCTTAAGCCAGGTATCGAGCTTGTTGAACCTACCAGTGGTAACACAGGTGTTGCACTTGCATTCGTAGCAGCAGCACGCGGTTACAAACTAACGCTAACTATGCCTGAATCAATGAGCCTAGAACGTCGTAAGCTGCTTAAAGCGCTTGGCGCAAACCTAGTGCTGACTGAAGCACCAAAAGGTATGAACGGTGCGATTGCTAAAGCAGAAGAGATTGTTGCTTCAGACCCAGACAAGTACCTACTACTTCAACAGTTCAACAACCCAGCCAACCCACAAATTCACGAGCAAACGACTGGTCCTGAAATTTGGGAAGCAACAGACGGCGAAATCGACGTGTTTGTAGCGGGTGTTGGTACGGGCGGTACTATCACAGGTACAAGTCGTTACATTAAAGGTGAAAAAGGCAAAGCGATCACTTCAGTAGCGGTTGAACCAGCAGAGTCTCCAGTGATTGCACAGGCACTTGCAGGTGAAGAAATCAAACCAGCTCCACACAAAATTCAAGGTATCGGTGCAGGTTTCATCCCTGGAAACCTAGATTTAGAGATTATTGACCGTGTTGAATCGGTAACTTCTGAAGAAGCGATCGAGATGGCTCAACGCCTAATGAAAGAAGAAGGTATTCTTGCTGGTATCTCATCTGGCGCGGCAGTAGTAGCAGCGAACAGAATCGCCGAACTACCTGAATTTGCAGGAAAAACTATCGTTACTGTACTACCAAGCTCTGGTGAGCGTTACCTAAGCACAGCCCTATTTGCTGGCATCTTTACGGAAAAAGAGAACCAACAATAATATGTGGTCAAATCAATTTTTCGTCCAAAAAAGCCCCGTTTAGGGGCTTTTTTGTTGATCCCTGCCCCACCTTTGGTAATATCAGGTCTGTTTTATTTTTCGCTTCAAAATAAAAGAAGCAATAAACAAATTCTGAAAGTCATGAGTACTCAGCAAAAGACGACCATGGCTGGATAAAAATTTATAACCAGTCTAAGTTCTAACACGAACATGGCGTACTAGCCTCTAGCGCATTTGGGCTAAAGCAGTTAAGCTAATCTGGTTACAAACTTACAAAAAATAAATTAATTGGGGTATATAAAATGTACGAGAAGCAAGTAGAAATCACAGCAGAAAACGGTCTTCACACTCGTCCAGCTGCACAGTTCGTTAAAGAAGCAAAATCTTTCGACGCTGACATCACAGTGACTTCTAACGGCAAAAGCGCTAGCGCGAAAAGCCTGTTCAAACTACAAACTTTAGGCCTAGTAAAAGGTACTAACGTTACTATTTCAGCTGAAGGTCCTCAAGCTCAGCAAGCAGTAGACCACCTAGTTGCTCTTATGGATCAACTACACTAATACGGTCTCCTTCTTTCAAAGCCATTTTGCATAGCAAAGTGGCTTTGTTCGAAATAGATAGGAATAAGCGCGACATTAGTCGACGACTTAAAGTCACACACTCTCCCGTTTACAGTTGAACAACTAAGGTAAGGCTATGATTTCAGGCATCCTAGCATCTCCTGGTATTGCTTTCGGTAAAGCACTACTACTTCAAGAAGATGAAATTGTCCTAAACACTCAATCTATCTCTGACGACCAAGTTGAAGCAGAAGTACAGCGTTTCTTTGACGCTCGTAACAAATCTTCTCAACAACTTGAAGTTGTTAAGCAAAAAGCACTTGAAACTTTTGGCGAAGAAAAAGAAGCAATCTTTGAAGGCCACATCATGCTGCTTGAAGATGAAGAGCTAGAAGAAGAGATTTTAGCACTCATCAAGAAAGACAAGATGCACGCAGACAACGCGATCCACACTGTGATCGAAGAGCAAGCTGTTGCACTAGAGTCTCTTGATGATGAGTACCTAAAAGAACGTGCAACTGATATCCGTGATATCGGTACTCGTTTCGTTAAAAATGCTCTAGGCATTAACATTGTATCTCTAGCAGATATCAATGAAGAAGTTATCCTAGTAGCTTACGACCTAACGCCATCTGAAACTGCACAAATCAACCTAGACTACGTTCTTGGTTTCGCTTGTGACATCGGCGGTCGTACATCTCATACTTCAATCATGGCACGTTCTCTTGAACTTCCAGCTATCGTTGGTACTAACGATATCACTAAGCAAGTTAAGAACGGCGACATGCTTGTGCTAGACGCGATGAACAACAAGATCATCATCAACCCTTCAGATGCTGAATTAGCAGAAGCTAAGAAAATCAAAGAAGATTTCGAAGCAGAAGCAGTTGAACTAGCAAAACTAAAAGATTTACATGCTGAAACTCTAGACGGTCACCGTGTAGAAGTTTGTGGCAACATCGGTACAGTAAAAGACTGTGACGGTATCCTGCGTAACGGCGGTGAAGGCGTTGGTCTGTACCGTACTGAATTCCTATTTATGGACCGTGACGCGCTTCCTACTGAAGAAGAGCAATACGTTGCTTACAAAGAAGTAGCAGAAGCAATGGAAGGCGAGTCAGTGATTATCCGTACTATGGATATCGGTGGCGACAAAGACCTACCATACATGGACCTTCCACAAGAGATGAACCCGTTCCTAGGCTGGCGTGCAGTACGTATCAGCTTGGATCGTCGTGAAATCCTACGTGACCAACTACGTGGCATCCTACGTGCATCTGCACACGGTAAACTACGTATCATGTTCCCAATGATCATTTCTGTTGAAGAGATCCGTGAACTGAAAAAAGCAATCGAAGAGTACAAAGTTGAACTTCGCGCTGAAGGCCTAGCTTTCGATGAAGAAATCGAAATCGGCGTAATGGTTGAGACTCCAGCAGCTGCTGCAATCGCACACCACCTAGCGAAAGAAGTATCTTTCTTCTCTATCGGTACTAACGACCTAACGCAATACACTCTTGCGGTAGACCGTGGTAACGAAATGATTTCTCACCTATACAACCCACTATCTCCTGCTGTTCTTACAGTAATCAAGCAAGTGATCGACGCATCACACGCTGAAGGTAAGTGGACTGGTATGTGTGGTGAGCTTGCTGGTGATGAGCGTGCAACGCTACTTCTTCTTGGTATGGGTCTAGATGAGTTCTCTATGAGCGGTATCTCTATCCCTAAAGTTAAGAAAGTAATCCGTAACTCTAACTTCGCTGAAGTTAAAGCTATGGCTGACGAAGCACTATCTCTACCAACAGCTGCTGAAATTGAAGCTTGCGTAGAAAAGTTCATCGCTGAGAAAACTCAGTAATCGCCAATCGCTTAATAACGTTAGACGGCTAAAAATAGTCGTCTAATTTGTTAGATTGGTATAGTATATTCTACAGAATAAAACTAAACGTTAGGAGCATGACACAATGGGTCTGTTTGACAAACTGAAAAAGCTTGTATCTGATGACAGCGCTGATGCTGGTGCAATCGAAATCATCGCACCTCTTTCTGGTGAAATCGTAAACATCGAAGATGTGCCAGATGTAGTTTTCGCTGAAAAAATCGTTGGTGACGGCATCGCGATCAAACCAGCTGGCGACAAAATGGTAGCTCCAGTTAACGGTACTATCGGTAAGATCTTCGAAACTAACCACGCATTCTCTATCGAGTCTGACGACGGTGTTGAGCTTTTCGTTCACTTCGGTATCGATACTGTTGAACTTAAAGGCGAAGGCTTCACTCGTGTAGCTGAAGAAGGTCAATCTGTTAAAGCTGGTGACACTATCATCACTTTCGACCTAGCGCTTCTAGAAGAGAAAGCAAAATCTACGCTTACTCCAGTTGTTATCTCTAACATGGACGAAATCAAGGAGCTGAACAAGCTTTCTGGTTCTGTAACTGTTGGCGAAACTCCAGTTCTTAAAGTAACTAAGTAATCTCGATTACTTAACTGCTTTAATTAAAACGCTACCTAAGGGTGGCGTTTTTTGTGCCTGCTATATAGTTCTAATGCCAGATTACCAGCCGCTTTGGCCTTATACCTAACAACTACAAATCCCCTTCTTCTTTGGGCCTCTCACGAACAGAGATCCCTGACATCTCGCTCGGTTCGATTCTGGGATGACGATTAAACACTATGGTTTAAGCCTGAGTGATTGTTACTCAAACCGACCTCTTCTATACAGTTAGCTATAGAGTCACCAATACCCAACTCCCGTCATTCCCTACAGTGAGGCACGAACGTGATAGGGAATCTCGCTTTCCAATCAACTACCAACACCACAACTCCCCTCTCTTCTCCAAATTTCAGGCAATAAAAAACCCAGCCGAAGCTGGGTCTGTTTAGCGCTCATCTCTCACCACGAGCTAATTTGTGGAAGCCTAACGTCAACACTATCGGTCAACGTGGCTTTTCAATCGATTAACCTAGTAGGCTAAGTGCCGAGTTCGGTGCTTGCTTCGCTTGAGCAAGAATCGAGCTTGAAGCTTGAGAAAGGATCTGAGACTTAGTCATCTGAGTCGTTTCTTTCGCGAAGTCGGTATCTTTAATACGGCTCTTAGATGCGTTAACGTTCTCGTTAATGTTGTCTAAGTTGCTGATAGCGTGGTCGAAACGGTTTTGGAAAGCACCTAGCTCAGCACGGTGACTGTCTACATACTTAAGGGCCGCATCGATTACTGCTACAGACTCTTGTGCGCCGCCAACAGATGTTACGTCGATAGTATCAACCGTTACGTCTTTAGCTGCTTGAATACCTAGCTCGCCCGCAAGACCGCCAGAGAAAGACACATCGCCGCTCACTTTGTTGTTGCCTGTGAACATTTGTAGCTTGCCGTCTTCAGTAACAGACGCTTTAACAGAATCTTGTTGACCGTTGATGTAAGTCGCTAGCTCTTCGATGTCATCACCCGCTTTTGCGCTGATGTCGATTTCTTGTGCTTGGCCGAAGTTGTCAGTGAACGACAGTTTTAGGTCGTTAGAGCCCGCTTGAACGTTCCAGTCTTTGTCTTTCGCGTTCTCAGTTTGGTAGCTCTTACCACCCATCTGAGCGTTATCAGAGCGCATGTCTTTCAGTTGAAGCATTACAGCTTCACCGTTATCCGCACCGATTTGGAATGATTTAGTACCGTGAGTACCGTTAAGCAGCTTGTTACCACCAAAAGACGTCGTTTCCGCGATACGGTTCAGTTCGTCGTTCAGTGCTGTTACTTCTTCTTGAATCGCTACACGCTCAGATTTTGAGTTTGAGCCGTTTGAAGATTGTAGAGACAAATCACGCATACGTTGCAGGATGTTAGTCGTCTCGTTCATTGCACCTTCAGCAGTTTGTGCAATTGAGATACCGTCGTTCGCGTTACGTACAGCAACATCAAGGCCACGACTTTGAACGTTCAAACGGTTCGAGATTTGTAGACCCGCAGCGTCATCTTTTGCGCTGTTGATTTTTGAGCCAGAAGCTAGACGCTCCATTGATGTTTGTTGTGCGCTGTTTGCATTGTTTAGGTAACGTTGCGCTGTCATCGCTGAAACGTTTGTATTTACATTCACTGCCATGGTGACTTCTCCAATTGATTTTCCGGTATAGCGGTTTCCGACGTCTCGGAAAACCAAGTAGTTATCTCTAAGTTACTTTTAATAACGGCGTGATTGGCGAAACCTTTAGGAAAAAAACAACAAATTTAAAGAAATAGCGGTAAAACAGAAGAAAGCGTGACTGGTCGTAAAATTATCGAAAAAAGATGAGAAAATCGCTAAAGTTGCCGGGAAGTCAGTCGAGTGAGAAATTGTATTTTTATTCGCCAAAAAGCACCGGCCAAGCTGAAATGCTTTTATAAGATTGTAGGTAATTCATTAACCTAATAACGTTAAAGCTAGATTCGGCGCTTGCTTGGCTTGAGCGAGTATCGTTGTGCTCACTTGCTGCAGTATTTGTTGCTTGAGCATTTGAGTGGTTTCTTTGGCGTAGTCGGTATCTTTGATTCGACTGTTTGATGTCGCCAAATTCTCATGAACGTTTTCAAGATTGTTAATGGCATGATCAAAGCGGTTTTGCATTGCCCCTAATTCAGAGCGATGGCTATCGACATACTTCATCGCCGTATCCAAAATAGAGACGGCGCGCTGAGCACCACCCACATCCGTTACATTGATGTCATTAACTGACTCGTAATAGCCCGCTGACATCGAAAGCTCACTGGCTAATGAACCTGAAAAAGAGATGGTACCCGCGGTATCTTCACCTGACATATAAATCTGAAGTTGTCCGTCATCATTAACAGAAGCCGATAAGAGATCCGTTTGACCATTAATGTAAGTCGCCAACTCTTCGAGATCATCGCCCGCTTTCGCATTAATGGTGATCTCTTGAGGCTGACCAAAACGATCCGTAAACGACATCGTCATATCATTCTGGTTTGATTTCACTTCCCATGAATCACTGGCCATGCCATTAGCAACGTAGCTAAAGCCGCCCATGTTGATGTCATCAGTACGCATGCTTTTCAAACCAATCTGCACAGCTTCGCCCGAACTGCCGCCGATTTGAAACGAGGTGTGCCCAAAACTGCCGTTAAGGAGTTTTTTACCACCGAATGAAGTGGTTTCGGCAATTCGATTCAGCTCGTCATTTAACGCGGTGACTTCTTCTTGAATAGCGATTCGTTCCGATGAACTATTCGAGCCGTTACTCGCTTGTAGGGATAAGTCTCGCATGCGCTGCATGATATTAGTGGTTTCATTCATCGCCCCTTCTGCAGTCTGCATAATGGAGATACCGTCGTTAGCATTTCGAACAGCAACATCAATGCCACTCATCTGTGCTTCTAATCGATTTGAGATCTGTAAGCCAGCCGCATCGTCTTTTGCACTATTAATACGGCTCCCTGAAGCTAAGCGCTCCAAAGATTGGTTCAGCATGTTATTAGCGTTAGAGAGGTTTCTCTGAGCCACTAACGCCGAGACATTCGTATTGACAGTTATAGCCATAGACCTTCGCTTACAAAAAGAGGAATAAAACTCACGATTGCTCTTATATCGACCAATTCATATAAAGCTTTAATAAAAAAGGAGCCCTGAGGCTCCCTTTGTTTATTCTTTTTGAGACGACTTACTTAATCGTTAATGCACTCAACATCTCAGTTGAAGGAGCAAAGTAATACGCGCCAGTCACCGCTTTAGTAAAGCGAAGCAGTTGGTCTGTTTTGCCATCAGTTACGCCGTACATGCTCTCTAACATCGCATCGAAGTTATGACGAACGTTACAGTAAGCAATGAACAATAAGCCGTGGTCGCCCGTAGCAGTACCGTAAGGTAGACTGTGGCGAACAATCTTAAGCCCCTTGCCTTCTTCTTTGATATCCACACGGCCAACGTGAGACGCCGCAGGAACATCATCTAACTCAATTGAATCAGGTTTAGTTCGGCCAATCACTTTCTCTTGTGCCGATACATTCAAACGATTCCAAGCTGGCAGGTTATGCACAAAACGCTGCACCATTACATAACTACCACCAGCGAATTCACCCTCAGGCACAATAGCGACTTCAGCACGTTGTGCGTCTTTCGGGTTTTCAGTGCCATCAACAAAGTCTGTCATGTCACGAGAGTCTAGGAAGCGATAACCATAAGTTTCATCAACCACTTCAACATCAGCTGCTACTTCAGATAGCAATTTACGCAAGATAAAGAAGTGCAGATCATGTCGGTTTGAATGACAGTGAATCAGAACGTCAGACAGTGTGCTCGGTGCTGTGATATCACCTTCACCCAGCACAGGGAAGTCGATCAAATCAGCGGGCGCTGCTTGCTCGAACTTATCCCAAAAAGCTTTTGAGAACGCAACCGATGCCGTTAAGTTCGCATCAGGCTGAGTTTGGTTTAGTTCGTCGATTAGAGTCGGAAGCTTTTGAATTTCTGCTAGTACATTAGCAGTATTAGCGTTCACTTTAAGTTGAACGTAAAGCGCGAAAGGCCCAGCTTCAGGCAAAATAGCACTTTGAACGTTAGGCTGCTCATTTGAAACATTAAGCATAGATTATTCCTTCCAGTTTTAGCTTCTAAGTATAATTGTGAATGGGACAAATGTTTTGATGAGAATCAGTCTTCGTGCTCAACCACTTTAAAGCAATCCCTTGCAGCATGGCTATTGGTTAGATAAAGCGCTAACCACAGCAGCAACAATAGGGTGATGCCATTTGACCAACGGAACCATCCGTTATCCAAATAGATTAAATAAATCGTATGGGAGCCCTGTGCCAAGATAGCCATCATGGTAACCCAACGTCCCCATGACACGACTTTGTTAAGGCGCTTTCTATCTGGCGATCTTAGCCCAAATAACCACATCAGCAGCAAACTAGGCACACTCAACGCGATCCCGACATAAAACATCTGATGGTCTGGGTAGATTATCTCAAGAATATCGGTTCCCGATTCTCGGCTTGCGCCTGCAACAATGAAAACGACCAAGGCTTTCGCAAGAAACAACCAACCTAGCCAGAGCAAGATTGGAGCTTTCAAAAAGCCGTGCTTGTCGTATTGTTCTATGGAGTACCGCACAAATCTCACTTTCACTTATTTTCAAACCAACACTTTAACGCAAATCATTCATACTTAACTAGCTTTGCGTTATCTTAGTAGCCAATCCGTTTTAATTGTCGAACTCAGTATGAAAAACAAAACTAATACGCCCTCTGTTGAATCTCAACAGGAAGCACTGAAGATAGCCAAAGCGACTCAAAAGCCAGCTCAAACCAAAGAACAAACTAAACTGATTGCTCAGGGTATCGAGAAAGGCATCGCACTGTACAAGAAACAGCAAAAAGAACGCAGCCGCCAAGCCGATAAAGCTAAAAAGCGCGTACAGAAAGAGAGGCAGACTCTACAAGCGAACCAAGACCAAGACCAAGAACAGAATGTCGACTTGGATAATGAAACAACATCAAATCACGCCAGTAAATTGCCGTGGTTATTATTGTTCGCTAGCTGGATAGGCTTCGCGATTTATTTGATGAAATAACAGGATAAGCGTATGAAAAAGGAATTAATCGCTTTGGCTATGAGTAGCGTGTTACTCGGTTGCACGACACCGACATCAACGCCTCATAGCGAAGCTGCCAACGTGCAAATGGATTACCATGGCGTGATTAATATCGATAAATGTCAGTATAAAGGGGAAGTCACAGGCAGCGAAGGCCATTGGTACAACTACCTGTTTTACCCAAATGACACATTGATTCAAGGCGCCATGAATCAACTCAAGTCGAATACGATTGAGCTAGGCGCAGATACCGTGATATTCACACTTCCCCAAGATTTTTCCACATCCGTGACTATGCTGGGAACTGCCTATCTGTGTAAGTAAATAGAAACGTAATGGGGTAGCTCACAACTCATATTAGCGAGATGCTCCCTACTATTTCTATTCTAAAAAAAGAAAGCCAGCTTTCGCTGGCTTATGCACTAAATCCAAGGCTTGTTGCTATATCGCCTTTACGCTGGATAACCCATTGACTGTCAAATGGCCCCCAGTCGGATAACTGGTAATAGCCATCATTATGACGTCGCCCATCTTGAACAAACATAAGTTCGATACCGATCCCCGGTAACGCCTTGAGTACATCTTGAATAGTACGACGAGGCCACCCCGTTTTTTCGATGAGTTTAGGCACATTTGGCCTATCAAGGCTTTCCACTAACAATGCTAAATATAGCCGCCTTGCAAAAACAGGACTCAACTCCATTGACACCTCCTATATATGTGCAGTTCAATTATTTCTTTTTTCGCTGACAACATGTTGAGGCTGATCAATAAGTCTCCAATAGTGACATTTTCTTACGCTTTTTTTTCACTCTATGAAATATTCATCACTCTATTTTGTCTGAGTTGCTGCTTCCTGATAGGATTCAACCCATAACAATGAAATAAAATCACTCAAAGGAAGAATAATGACTATCACCATGTTTGGTATCCCAAATTGCGACACCATTAAAAAAGCAAAGAAATGGCTCGAAGCTGAAGGTATCGAGTTCGAATTTCACGATTATCGCAAACAAGGCATCACAGAAGAGCTAGTAACAAGCTTCTGCTCTGAGCTAGGTTGGGAGCTTGTGCTAAACAAACGTGGTACGACTTATCGCCAACTTTCTCAAGAACAGAAAGACACCCTAACAGAAGAAAAAGCGGTGACTTTGCTAGTTGAACAACCTGCCATGATCAAGCGCCCAATCTTAAAAGTTGAAGGTAAGCTTCACATCGGATTTAAAGCCGACCAATACGCGGCTATTTTTGCTTAGATCGTTGTATTTACATAGACAGACAACTGGACGTTGATCATTGAATCAGCTTCTAAAAATTAATGACTAGACGTTTTATTTAAACAAGGAATTCAAGGATGACAGATAGCCCAACTTTGGCTCTGGCAAAAGACCTAATCAGCCGTCAATCGGTAACACCAGAAGATGCAGGCTGCCAAGACCTGATGATTGAACGCTTAAAAGCACTCGGTTTTGAAATCGAAGTGATGGTATTTGAAGATACGACCAACTTCTGGGCTCGTCGTGGTACTGAAGCGCCTCTGTTTGCTTTTGCTGGTCACACTGATGTGGTACCTGCAGGCCCAATCGAACAGTGGAACACTAAGCCATTCGAACCGACTATCGTAGACGGTTTCCTACATGGCCGTGGCGCTGCTGATATGAAAGGCTCTCTGGCTTCAATGATTGTTGCCGTCGAGCAGTTCATTGCCAAACACCCAGACCACACAGGCTCAATTGGTTTCCTGATCACTTCAGATGAGGAAGGTCCTTTCATCAACGGTACTGTACGTGTTGTTGAAGCATTAATGGCGCGCGGTGAAAACATCGATATGTGTATCGTTGGTGAACCATCGAGCACTGAGTTCGTGGGTGATGTCGTGAAGAACGGCCGTCGTGGCTCTATCACTGGCGACCTAACGATTAAAGGCACACAAGGTCATGTTGCCTACCCTCACCTAGCAAACAACCCAGTACACAGCTCTCTGCTTGCTATTAATGAGCTAGCAACAACTGAGTGGGATAAAGGTAATGATTACTTCCCGCCAACCAGTTTCCAAATTCCAAATGTGAGTGCGGGTACTGGTGCTTCAAACGTGATCCCTGGTGAGTTTAATGTTCAGTTTAACCTACGCTTTAGTACAGAGTTAAGCAACGACATCATCGTTGAGCGCATCACAACGACACTCGACAAGTATGATTTCGAATACGACCTAAGATGGACATTCAATGGCGACCCGTTCTTAACAGACGCAGGTTCACTGCTTGATGCTATTGTTGATGCAGTGGGTCACGTCAATGATGTGAAACCAGCACTGCTAACGACTGGCGGTACATCTGATGGTCGCTTTATTGCACGTATGGGCGGACAAGTGGTTGAACTAGGCCCTGTGAATGCAACGATTCACAAGGTTAACGAATGCGTGAAGGTAGCCGATTTAGAAAAGCTAACTGACATGTACGAAAGAACATTAGTGAACCTATTCGCTAAATAGTCTTTCATCAGCGATTCATAGCATCCAATTATTGAGAGACTCGTTATGACACCAGAGCAGCTTACCGGACAATCAGATTCTCATCTAGAGCCTAGCCTGATCGGCACCAAGACCTTCTTGGTCCACAGTGAGGTTAAGAATGACCTGAATAATTTGATTGAAGCTGCTCAGCTCGCTGGTTTTAAAATGGAGATTGCCAGTGGCTTTCGCGACTATGAAAGGCAATCTCTGATTTGGAACCGTAAGTTTTCTGGCGAAGCTCCGATATTAGATTCAGAAAGCCAACCTCTTGATGCTTCAAAACTGACCGAACAACAAAAGCTATCGGCTATCCTGAGATGGTCTGCGCTTCCCGGCGCGAGTCGTCATCATTGGGGTTGTGACTTCGATGTCTTTGCTCGTAACCACTTACCTGAAGGCATACATCTGCAATTAGAACCATGGGAATACCTTACTGGCCACCAGCAATCGTTTTACCAATGGCTATCAGTTCATGCTGCACAATTTGGTTTCTTCTTTCCTTACAGCCAAGATTTGGGTGGTGTGGCGATCGAACCATGGCATATCAGCCATCGCAAAGTATCGGAGTCGTGTTTATCACAGTTATCTCCGACTTTACTTGGCAAGCAACTCCAATCTAAGCCAGTATTAGGGTATGAGATTATTATGGAGCAGCTAGACGAGATCTATGCACGCTTCGTAGCGAATATCAGTCATTAGGAGCGCTTATGTTGGAGTGGCTTACAAACCCTTGGGTTATCATCATCATCGTAGTTAGCGTTGTTGTGGGTAACATCGCAGCGCTCAAACAGACAGCCAATATGGATCTGACGGGGCGTGGTAAAACTGAGCGAGATTTAGATAAGCTCAATCGCTTGGATAAACTTAACCAAGAGAAAGCTGAAAAAGAAGAATCCAAAGACAATAAAGACGCATAGCCTTTTGCTTTGGCTAATCAGCTTGATTGACCAATTTTGATTGACCAATGTAGCCTGATGACAACGAATACAATAAAAAAGAGGACACAGTGTGTCCTCTTTTTTATTTGCTTTTGCTAATCACAAGGCTGATTTAACTCAGCTTGTGACGGCTTGAATGACTACTCAGCTTTCGCTTCTTTGTCATCTTTGGTTTGGTCAGCAATATGCGCTAATACCGGAACCATAGACTTAAGCAGCTCTTCTTCTACTGGCTTACCTGATGCATCCGTTACGTTGATTGACGTACGGTTGCCAAGGTCACCAAATAGGAAGTTGTAAGTGCCTGGCGCTAAGTCGATAGGCTGTAGGCCAATTTCTTCCCAGAACTCATCATCTGGTGCTGCGTACTTCGCCTTCACCGTACCCTGAGATTGATTGCGTTCTTCAAGCTCAAAGCCCATAGCAGGCAACAAGTTAGGCAGGCGCTGCCAGAATACATTGTATGGCGTACGAGCAATAATCACAGGGAAACCACTACGGTCAGCACCCATTGAAATTGGAATACGCTTCACCAACTCTTGCGCTTTCAGCGCCGCTTCAGCACGAAGGTTTTCATCGTACTTAGCCATAACTAGGTTGGTCAGGAACGCGTTGTAACGCTCTTTATTGGTTGCCGTTACTGTTTTCTCTTCAGTACCTTCACGCCAATCAATCAGATTAATCTTGAAGCCATGA
The DNA here is from genome assembly GCF_041473395.1 of Vibrio sp. 10N.222.55.C6. Classification (NCBI taxonomy): domain Bacteria; kingdom Pseudomonadati; phylum Pseudomonadota; class Gammaproteobacteria; order Vibrionales; family Vibrionaceae; genus Vibrio; species Vibrio sp. 10N.222.55.C6. The sequence goes on along the minus strand of NZ_JBFRSD010000021.1, from coordinate 63,954 downwards.
CGGTTGTTTGCTTGGAAGCGAGAGATAGAGTAACGACTACCAATCTCTACGTCTTCATCTTCAGAAACCCAAGTTACCCAATCGGTCTCAATCTCATTCTCTGATTGCTCACGAATACCAATACCACGTTGAGCCAGCATATCTACAGCCGTTTGCCACACGCGGTCTGCCTCTTCTGCGCGAAGAAGCCATAGTGTCACTTCACCGTTTTGACGCTCAGCACGAGCACCCGGGATCAGTTCAAGAACCTGTTGCGGTGGACGAATATCCACTTCACGACCAGTACCACCACTGAATTCACCGCTTGGGATGTCAAAATTTGGGTAGAACTGAGGCTGAGCATCTACAGGCAATTGCCATTGTGAAAACTCAGGTGTTTCTAAGTATTCGAAATCATCTTTGGCTTGGCGACGTTGAGTCGGGTTGCCAGAACATGCTGTAAGAACGAAAACAGCCAGTGACCCAATCACTAGCTGGTGAGAATACTTCATTTATACTCCTAAATGCCGAAGGTTCGCTTCGGCATCACTTCATACGTTTTAGTAAATGCACGCTTCAGTCATTGCTTGAGCAACAACAGGTTGAGCTGGCTCTGACAGTTCAGTCAGCGGTAGACGTAAGCCACCTTCAGCAATCAGACCCATTTTATGAACCGCCCATTTTACGGGAATAGGGTTAGACTCAACGAACAAATTCTTATGTAGAGGCATCAAACGCTCATTGATCGCTTCCGCTTCTTCAAACTTACCTTCTTTTGCTAGCTTGAACATGGTTGCCATATCAGCGGCTGCAACATTGTTCGTTACAGAGATCACGCCATCGCCACCACGCTTAACAAATTCTAGGCCTGTTAAGTCATCACCACTTAGTAAGATAAAGTCTTCGCCACAAAGTTCACGGTGAATTGCAATTCTGTCGAGATCACCCGTCGCATCTTTCAGTGCAACGATGTTTTCGATCTCAGCAAGACGAGCAACCGTTTCTGGCAACAAGTCTACCGCAGTACGACCTGGAACATTGTATAGAATTTGTGGAACGTCACTGACTTCAGCAATCGCTTTGTAGTGTTGGTACAAACCTTCTTGAGTCGGTTTGTTGTAGTAAGGCGTTACGCTCAGGCAACCAGCAATACCAGAACCATTCAACAAACGGCTGAATAGAACAGATTCATGAGTTGCATTTGCACCTGTACCAGCGATAACGGGAATACGACCATCAGCAAATTCAACGATCTTGTTGACGACTTTGACATGCTCTTCAATAGTGAGTGTTGAAGACTCACCTGTTGTGCCAACCGCAACCAGACCATCACTACCTGCAGCAATATGGTGCTCAACTAACTTTTTAAGGCTGTCGAAATCCACTTCACCATCTGTATTAAATGGCGTAACTAGCGCAACGATACTTCCTGAAAACATGTCTATCTCCCTTAATTTATTCTTTTTGCATGTTACTGTAAGCCAATCAATAAACACAAGACATTAAAGTGGCTTACCGGCAACATCTGCATTAAATATTGTCGTATGTTTGAGGTAAAACGACTTCTAACGGCGTTCTACCTAGAATTTGGGTAACCTGCACTCAATCTAGCGGATAGCACATCACTGGATGTCAGTAACAAGTAAGCTGTGCTCTCATCGCTCTATCTCATTTTTTAACGCGCTCGATATTCTTATCATTGGTTGCATGTTCGAAGCAAGGTCGCACATAAAAAGCCCCGCACGCACGCTTATTCCACGAGCTAACTGTGCTAACATGCATGAATCAATGGAATATAAAGAGACGTGATTTTATGACTCAACATCTAGTAATCACAGCTGTGGGCACTGATCGCCCAGGTGTATGCAACCAAGTGGTTCATTTAGTCACCCAATCAGGCTGTAACATTATTGATAGCCGTATCGCCCTGTTTGGCGAAGAATTTACGCTTATCATGCTGCTGTCTGGAAAGGCAAACAACATTACCCGCGTTGAAACCACCTTGCCCTTGCTTGGACAAGAGCACGACTTGATTACGATTATGAAGCGAACCTCAACTCATGATGTTATTGAGAACTCTTACACAGTAGAGGTGTTCGTTGAGTCAGACGATAAAATCGGACTTACTGAGCAGTTTACCCAGTTCTTCGCAGACCGAAACATCGGCCTCGATTCGTTAAGTGCACGAACCATCAATAAATCTAAGGTTCAACTCGACAACGACCAATTCCATATCTCTATTACCGCTTCTGTGCAATCAGAATGTAACTTGATGCAGCTACAAGAAGAATTCGATTCGCTGTGTCAGAGCCTATCAGTCCAAGGCTCGCTCAACTTTATCAAAAACAGTCTTTAAAAAGGAAATGTCATGAATACGCTAACGGCTGGTGTTCCAGCACCTGCTTTTTCTCTTCCAGATCAAGATGGCAATATCGTATCTCTTGGTGACTTCAAAGGTAAAAAAGTACTTTTCTATTTTTACCCTAAAGCAATGACTCCAGGTTGTATTGTGCAAGCGGAAGGCCTGCGTGATATCAAAACACAGCTTGATGACCTAAACGTGGTTGTTCTAGGTGTGAGTGTTGACCCAGTAAAACGTCTACCAAACTTCGTTGAGAAGAAATCTCTAAACTTCACCCTGCTATCTGATGAAGACCACAGCGTTGCTGAACAGTTTGGCGTTTGGGGCGAGAAAAAATTCATGGGTAAAATCTACGACGGTCTGCACCGTATTAGCTTCCTAATTGATGAAGAAGGTCAGATTGAACATGTCTTCAACAAGTTCAAGACTAAGACTCACCACGAAGTGGTTCTAGATTACTTCAATCAAGAAGCTTAAGGGCGATTTGAGTGAGTTAATGACTTAGATTCACCACTCTCTAAGGCAAGAGCAACACTCATTAAGCTAATGATTAAGCTAAGAGCAAAAAGGCCGAACATCATGGATGTTCGGCCTTTTTCTATAACAAGATCAATTACTTTTGAGTTCGGGGTCATCGTCTAATGCGTGACTCGGTAAGGCATTCCAAACCGCCTTAACTAACGTTGCCAACGGGATAGCAAAGAACACGCCCCAGAATCCCCACAGTCCACCAAACACTAACACGGCAACAATAATGGCCACTGGGTGCAGGTTCACCGCTTCAGAGAAAAGAACAGGAACGAGCACGTTACCATCTAGCGCTTGGATAATACCGTAAGCGAGAAGCAACCAGTAAAACTGAGGCTCTAATCCCCACTGGAACAGGCCTACAATCGCCACAGGAACAGTCACAGCTGCCGCACCGATATAAGGAATCAGTACCGAGAAGCCAACCGCGACAGCCAGCAGAGCTGAATAACGTAAATCTAGAATCGCAAAGGTCACGTAGCTGACACCACCGACGATCAAGATCTCAAGGACCTTGCCGCGAATATAGTTCGAGATTTGTTGGTTCATCTCAACCCAAACCTTGGTCGCTAGACGACGGTTTTTAGGCAACACGCCACTCGCCATGCTGATCATCTCTTCTTTATCTTTTAATAAGAAGAAGATCAGCAGCGGCACAAGAATCAAGTAAACCGCAAGCGTAGCCAAGCTCACAAGAGAAGCCAAAGAACCTTTAACAACACTTTCACCAAAGCCTAATGCTTTGTTTTTCGCGTTAGACACAATCGATTCAACGATCTGCAAGTTTGCTAACTCAGGATAGCGCTCAGGAATCGTCGCGATGAACTTCTGTAAGCCGCCATACATACTTGGAATATCATTGATGAGGTTACCCACTTGCTCCCAAATGGTAGGCACTAAACCAAACAGCGCCAGCAACATCAGGCTAAAGAACATCATGATCACCAACATCACCGAAGGCGTTCTTGGAACACCGAGTCTTTGAAGTTGGGTAACAGGCCACTCAAGCAAATAAGCCAACACAATTGCAACCAAGAGTGGCGCAATTAGGTGACCAAAGAAGTAGATCGTAATAAAGCCGAAGAGAATGATGGCAACCAAACTGACAGCATGGGGATCAGAGAAACGTCGTTTATACCAACGATTGACCATTTCAAGCATCTGACTGCAATTCCTTTTTAGTGACGAGGAGATGATGGTAATTAGAGCAAACCTCAGTGATGACGTCATAGGCTTGCTTAGACAAATAAGTAACAATATCTTTCATCGAACTGTTATCAGACACATAAATTGACAATGACTGCCCTACTTCTAACTTTACACTGTGACGCTTGGCTAATAATAGCGCCATTGGACAGCGCTCTTGGCGTAAATCTAGAATATTAGGTGTCATTCTTGAGCTCGATGCTTATTATAAGGGTCGTATTGTAATCTGTTTTTGAAAACGCGCCATCATTCATTCATCCTCCTTCATGATAGCGCACGCACTTGGCAAAGGTTAAATCAGATAAAGAACCAATTTCCATTGCACTTGTCTTACTGTCAGAAGAAACGGAGTATTACTGACTAATATGTTTAAACGCGCTCGCTCAATTGCTTGCTTATGCATCGCAGCTACATTAAGCACCCCAACTATGGCGAATACCAATAGTTTGGAGCTACCAGATATCGGTACCGCTGCTGGCGGCACACTCACTATCGACCAAGAGCTTATCTATGGTGATGCCTACATGCGCATCATCAGAAGTAGCCAGCCTATCGTAAACGACCCAGTTCTAAATCTATATATTGATACTCTTGGCCATCGTCTGGTCGCGAACGCAAATGATGTAAAGACACCTTTCCAGTTCTTTATGATCCGTGACCGCAACATCAACGCCTTTGCTTTCTTTGGTGGTTATGTTGCTTTGCACTCAGGTCTATTCCTGCATGCACAATCTGAAAGTGAATTAGCTTCTGTATTAGCGCACGAAATCGCGCACGTAACCCAACGTCACTTAGCGCGTAGTATGGAAGACCAAGCGCGCCGCTCTCCAGCAACCATTGCAGCGCTAGCAGCCTCTGTATTACTGGCAATTGCAGCTCCTGAAGCCGGCATTGCAGCCCTAACGGCAACGACTGCGGGTAATATGCAAAGCCAAATCAACTACACCCGTAGTAATGAAAAAGAAGCCGACCGCTTTGGTATCAACACGCTAGCAAAAGCTGGGTTTGATGTGAATGCGATGCCACGTTTCTTTGGCCGTTTAGCTGATGAATATCGCTATGCGAGCACACCACCGCCAATGCTACTGACTCACCCATTACCAGAAGACCGAATTACCGATTCACGTGCTCGTGCTCGTAGTTACCCGCCACTGAAACTGGCTCCCTCTCTGGACTACCACCTAGCAAGAGCCCGCATTGTTGCGCGCTATGCTGGCATTAATAATGATGCTGCTCTTGATTGGTTTGAGCGTCAGCTAAAGAAAGCCCCTAAAGCTTTGGTTCCGTCATTAGAATATGGCCAAGCACTGGTTTACCTAGACTCTAAAAAATTAGACAAAGCAGAGCCCATCCTGAACAAGCTGATTAACAGCGATCCAACCAACCTGTTTTATCTAGATGCTATTTCGGATCTGCACATCGAGAAGAAGCAGCCTGAGATTACGATTAAAGAACTTAAATCGGCACTGGTTCGTCAACCAAACAACCCGGTTCTGACCATTAACTACGCCAACGCACTGATTGAAAATGAAGATCTTCAAGAAGCGGTTCGCGTATTGCAGCGTTACACGCACGATAACCCGAATGACACCAATGGCTGGCACTTACTTTCAAAAGTAAATACGAGCCTTGGTAATAGCGACGAAGAACTGGCTGCTCGTGCAGAAATTTTGGCACTGCAAGCCAACTGGAACAAAGCGATTCAGTACTACACGCAAGCAAGCCAAATCGCAGAATTAGGAAGCCTAAAACAAGCACGCTACGACGCTCGAATTGATCAGCTAATGATTCAACGAGAGCGCTTCTTGTCGCTACAATAGAGTGTTTACTGGTAACGCTCGTTGCCAGTATAAAAAGAAAGCTCAACGTTACACAAAAAAAAGAAGTCACCTATGGTGGCTTCAGCTAAACAATTAAATCAAAAATAATAATGAGGAAGAACCATGTCTGTCGTGATTTATCATAACCCACGCTGCTCAAAGAGCCGTCAAACTCTAGAAGTGCTTCAGGAAAACGGCGTACAGCCAGAGGTAATCAAATACCTAGAGACTCCGTTAACAGTTGAACAGCTGAAAGTACTGTTCACTCAGCTTGGTTTTGACAGTGTTCGCGACATGATGCGCACCAAAGAAGCGGACTACAAAGAAGCAAACCTTGGTGATGCTTCAGTCACTAATGAAGATCTTTTCGCCGCGATGGCAACCAATCCAAAACTGTTTGAGCGCCCAGTCGTTGTCGCGAACAACAAAGCAAAAATTGGTCGTCCACCAGAGCAAGTGCTAGAGATTCTGTAATCCAATATGAGCATTAACATTCTTGTTCTTTACTACAGCCGCCACGGCAACACACAAGCTCTAGCAAGGCAGATTGCACGAGGGGTTGAGTCTATCCCAAACTGTGAAGCCATGTTAAGAACGGTGAACGACGTGTACACGGTAGAAGAGCAGCCTGATTCACGCTATCAACCAACCGATCCTATTGCCTCGTTACAAGAGCTTCGATCTTGTGATGGTTTGGCGCTAGGCAGTCCGGTTTGGTTTGGTAACATGGCCGGGCCAATGAAGCACTTTTGGGATAGCACGACATCAATGTGGATCAATGGTGATCTCATCGATAAGCCAGGTTGTGTATTTACCTCTTCTTCATCATTGCATGGTGGTCAAGAGACAACACAACAAAGCATGATGTTGCCCCTGCTTCATCACGGCATGTTAGTCGTGGGCATCCCCTACTCAGAACCGGCGCTGCACACCACTCAAACTGGTGGTACGCCTTATGGTGCAAGCAGTACTGGAGAGAGCGCTTCACTTAGCAAAGAAGAGATTGAGTTGGCGCAAAACCTAGGTAAACGCCTAGCGCGCATCGCAATAAATCAGAAGGGAATTTCTCAATGATGTATATGCCAGAGAAGGCTATGTCTCCCAAAACCAAGCTATTTCGCTACCTTGCTTTAGCGGGCAACTTGTCACTGTTATTCTGGGTGGTGGCTTGGCAGATGACGCTTTCACCGCACCCTCATCTCAGTAATGTCACACTGGCGATTGCTTGGGCTATCCCGCTGTTATTGCCATTACCGGGCATTTTAGCAGGAAAACCTTATACGCACGCATGGGCAAATTTCGTCTTGATGCTCTATTTCCTACACGCATTAACTATCTTGTATGTAGACGATGGTGAACGTTTATTAGCGGCTGTAGAACTGCTTCTGACGACTCTAGGTTTCGCGGGCAATATCTTATTTACTCGCTTTAGAGCCAAAGAGTTAGGCATCAAGTTGAAGCGCCTTTCCGAAGTAGAAAAGAGAGAGAAAGCTAAGTTCGAGCAATAATATTGAGCCCATGCTTTTAAACTGACCGCTTACAAACAAAAAGCCCTGCGAGATTGCTCTTGCAGGGCTTTTTTCAAGTTTTCATTTCAATCAGTCATGTCAGCTGACAATTATGAGCGAACCCACTCGTATACCAAGCTTGGCTTAGCATGTACTGGCGCAGTGATGGTTAGATCTTCTGTACTAGAATCCTCTAACGTTGTGTCAGGCGTATTCGTTAGCTCAGCATCCTCAGATACCTCGTTGCCCTTAATCACTTGTACGCCTGAGTCAGTTTCGTCACCAACGACTTCAGCAGCGTCTGTTGAATCATCACCTACAGACATTGTGTTGTCTTGAGTTTCAAATTCAGGGCTCACTTCAGGCTCAATGTAAGATTCTTCAACCTTCGCAACTTGGCGAATACTTGCTACTTCTTGCTCAAACTCTTGTTGAGTCGACAATAAGTGAATTCGGAAAGTGACTTCGTTGTTCTGAATCTTCAGAATATCTAGGCTTGCCACCGAGTTTAGACGCTTAAGTGCGTTCTCTAACTGGAAGAAGTCTTGAGCATTATTCAGGCTAATAAACTGCGTTAAAATCGATTCTGATGACTCACTCGCTACCGTCACAGCACTTTTGCCTGCGTAGTAGTTACTGATTTGGTCAACTAACTTCTTAGAAGTCGTGTCGCTGTTACCCGATAGTGAACCACTTACAGGCGATGTTGGTGCACTCGTCAATTGACTTGGCTTTTGATCGTATAGAGCCCAACGTAGGCCTGAAGATTGAGCCTTTATCACCAACACAGCATCAACAGGATAACGCTGACTCGCTTTACTGATTGGCGTAACAAAGCTACCCCACAAATCAGAAGTCGCAATACCCGTAATATCGTCAAAGTCACCCACAGGCAGCGTTAGAGGCAAGCCACGCTCTTTTGCCTTAGCTTGTAAGCTAGCTGCTAACTGTGAGTTAGAGTGTTCCCATACGATGTTCTTGTCGTAGTTGTCCTCTTCCACCAGCCAAACAAGGATGTTTGAACGCGTGTCAGGCCAGTAAGGTAACTGTGCTTGAGTCAACAGAGAACGGATTTGAGCACCGTTAAAACGCATACGCAATGTTGATTGGTCATTGCTTTCGCCAAAACTCATTTGAGACATGTACTGCGAACTCTTGCGCATCGCCTTTTGAATCGTCTCATTCGAAGCGACATCAGTTTGGCCAGTCGCACGTATCAATACCTGCTCCATACCTGTATTTCTTGCCACTTGTTCTGGCTGTTTGTCTTCAGCGTTAATCGCAACTTCAGCACTAAAAATATCTACTTGAGTTAAGGCATAACTCGGAGAGGCTAATAGTCCCATCAACAACAATGCTATGTAGCGCATACTGATCCTAATATTCAAATCTTGTGCCTAGATGATAAGCAACTATGGATTGAGGGGCAAGGTCGATAGCGCCCACTGTGTTTAATAACCACAAAATATCACCTGGCCATGATAAATCGCTCACTTATAAACTGAATTTCTAGGGCTTAGATGGATATAAAACATCATTAAGATAAATAAATTTGATCTATTTGGTGTGGCAATCGATTGCTAAGTGATAGAATCCCGCGAATTTTATTTTTCGCTTTTCATATAACGACCATTTTAAGGACATAACATGAAAAATGCTCTGCAAGGTGCGCAAATGCTGTTTGTAGCATTTGGTGCGCTTGTACTCGTGCCGCTACTGACTGGACTCGATCCCAACGTTGCACTCTTTGGCGCAGGTATCGGTACCCTTTTATTCCAACTTATTACACGCCGTTCAGTGCCAATCTTCTTAGCATCTTCTTTTGCATTCATCGCGCCTATCATGTTTGGTATTCAAACTTGGGGTGTCGGTGCAACCATGGGCGGCCTAATGGCGGCAGGTGTTGTGTATGTCTTAATGGGCGCATTGATTAAAGTTCGAGGTGTTGCTTTCATCCATAAACTACTTCCACCAGTCGTGGTTGGCCCTGTAATCATGGTGATCGGCTTAGGTCTTGCACCTGTTGCAGTTAACATGGCGCTAGGTAAGACAGGCGATGGTGCGGTTCAGCTTGTTGATGCAGACGCTGCCCTGTGGATCTCTTCAATTTCACTGTTAGTGACGATTGTCATCAGTGTGTTTTCAAAAGGCTTCCTTAAGCTACTGCCAATCTTCGGTGGTATTGTTGCGGGTTACATCACCAGCTTGGTATACGGCGCGGTAGACTTCACTCCAGTAGCGCAAGCATCTTGGTTAGCACTGCCAAACTTCACAACGCCAGAGTTCAACATCAACGCTATCTTTTTTATGGTATTTGTCGCGATTGCACCTGCCGTTGAACACGTAGGTGATATGCTTGCGATATCTAACGTGACCGGTAAAGACTACCTTAAAAAACCAGGTTTACACCGCACTATTACTGGCGACGGTGTGGCAACAATTGCCGCTTCAATGCTGGGCGCGCCGCCAAACACTACGTACAGTGAAGTAACAGGCGCAGTAATGCTTACCAAAGCATTCAACCCTGTGATCATGACTTGGGCTGCAGTCACAGCCATCGTTCTTGCATTGGTTGGCAAGCTAGGCGCACTACTTCAAACGATTCCGGTTCCTGTAATGGGCGGAATCATGATTCTACTGTTTGGCTCTATCGCAACAGTGGGTCTTAACACGCTAATCAAAAACAATGTTGACCTACACAAATCACGTAACCTTGTGATTGTGGGCATTACTTTAGTCTTTGGTATTGGCGGCATGGCCTTTGGTATCGGTGACTTTAGCCTACAGGGCGTAAGCTTGTGCGGTATCGTTGCGATTCTACTTAACCTAGTACTTCCAGAAGAGCTAGGTGACAACACTGTGGTAGATAAAGCTCAAATCGATTAATGAGTCGGTAAGGCTAGATTCCAAAGAATCACAACCTAACAAGATCAAAAAAGGGAGAGCATCGAATGCTCTCCCTTTTTATTAATACCGTTAATTCAGCGAGTTAAGGAACTGTTTAGAGTCACTTAAGCTGAAACCGAATTACTTAGTACCGAAGATCTTATCGCCAGCATCGCCAAGACCAGGAACAATGTAGCCCTTGTCGTTTAGCTTCTCATCGATTGCAGCCGTGTAAAGCTCAACATCTGGGTGCGCTTTTTCTAGAGCAGCGATACCTTCAGGAGCAGCAACAAGCACAAGAATCTTAAAGTGCTTACAACCTTTCTCTTTCATCAGGTCGATAGTCGCGATCATAGAACCACCTGTCGCAAGCATTGGGTCTACCACTAGAGCAATACGCTCATCGATGTTAGATGCAAGCTTGTTGAAGTATGGTACTGGCTCAAGTGTTTCTTCGTCACGGTAAATACCAACAACGCTGATACGTGCACTTGGGATGTGCTCAAGAACGCCGTCCATCATGCCTAGACCAGCACGTAGGATTGGCACTACCGTTACTTTTTTACCTTTAATTTGGTCAACTTCTACTGGACCGTTCCAACCGTTAATCGTCACACGCTCAGTTTCAAAGTCTGATGTCGCTTCGTATGTTAGAAGGCTACCCACTTCTGTCGCTAGCTCACGAAAACGCTTAGTGCTAATCTCACCTTCACGCATCAGGCCAATTTTATGTTTTACTAGCGGGTGTTTCACTTCAACAACTTTCATTTCCAACTCCGGCAATATTTAAACAAACCTGTAGATTATACACGAACTCTAGGGTTATTTCAGAATCTTTATTCTAATAAAAAAAACCGCGCAAACGTTTGCTCTTCATATTCAAGCCCTGTTAGAATAGCGCCGTTTTCACATCCAACTTAAGTTCGAGGACTATCCCGTGAGTGGTAATACTTCTTCTCTAAGCTACAAAGACGCTGGTGTTGATATCGACGCAGGTAATGCACTAGTAGACCGTATCAAAGGTGCTGTTAAACGCACTCGTCGCCCTGAAGTAATGGGCGGTATTGGTGGCTTTGGCGCCCTATGTGAACTTCCAACGAAATACAAAGAGCCGGTACTTGTTTCAGGTACTGATGGTGTTGGTACTAAACTTCGCCTTGCTTTGGATCTGAAAAAACACGACACCATTGGTATCGACCTAGTGGCAATGTGTGTGAACGACTTAATCGTTCAAGGTGGTGAACCGCTATTCTTCCTAGACTACTACGCAACAGGTAAGCTAGATGTAGATACAGCAGCAGACGTTGTTTCTGGTATTGCTGAAGGCTGTGTTCAAGCTGGCTGTGCACTAATCGGTGGTGAAACTGCTGAAATGCCAGGCATGTACGAAGGCGACGACTACGATGTAGCTGGCTTCTGTGTTGGTGTTGTAGAAAAAGCTGACATCATCGACGGCACTAAAGTAGCAGCAGGCGACGCACTTATCGCTGTTGGCTCAAGTGGTCCACACTCAAACGGTTACTCTTTAATTCGTAAAGTCCTAGAAGTTTCTGGTGCTGATAAGAGTGAAGAACTAGAAGGTCGCACTATCGGTGAGCACCTACTAGAACCAACTAAGATTTACATCAAATCAGCACTTAAGATGATTGCAGAGCATGACATTCATGCTATCTCACACATCACAGGTGGTGGTTTCTGGGAAAACATCCCACGCGTACTTCCTGAAGGTACTAAAGCAGTCATTGATGGCAAGAGCTGGGAATGGCCTGCTATCTTCAACTGGCTACAAGAGAAAGGTAACGTGGAGACATTCGAAATGTACCGCACTTTCAACTGTGGTGTAGGCCTAGTTGTTGCTCTACCTAAAGATCAAGCAGACGCTGCTGTTGAACTACTGAAAGCTGAAGGCGAAAACGCTTGGGTTATCGGTGAGATCGCAAACGCTGAAGCTGGCGAAGAGCAAGTTGAAATTAAATAAGTGATACGCTCACTTACTTAGTTAATCAATGAGGACCTAATGGTCCTCATTTTGCTATTTAGCCCGCAGAAAACCTTAGTTTATGTAGGTACATTGTAAACAATTCAGTTAATCAATCGTATGACCCACTCTATGAAAAACAATCACTCAAATAAAACCAGTCACTCTCAGAAAAACATCGTTGTGTTAGTTTCAGGAAGCGGAAGTAACTTACAGGCTATTTTAGATGCCTGCGATAGCGATATGATTGATGCATCGGTTAAAGCTGTCTTCTCAAACAAAGCAGAGGCTTTTGGATTAGAACGAGCGAAAACCACAGGTGTTGACGCTCATTCAGTGAATCCAAAAGACTTTGGTTCACGTGAAGAGTTTGACCATGAATTGATGGTTCAGATCGATGCTTACCAGCCAGATTTAATCGTACTCGCTGGCTACATGCGAATCCTGAGTTCAGAGTTTGTTCGTCACTATGCAGGGAAAATGGTCAACATCCACCCTTCTCTGTTGCCGAAATACCCAGGCCTACACACCCACCAGCGTGCCATTGATGCGCAAGACAAAGAACACGGTACTAGCGTCCACTTTGTTACCGAGGAGCTCGATGGCGGCCCTGTGATCTTGCAAGCTAAGGTGCCGGTATTTGAAAATGATGATGCTGATATGTTGGCAAGCCGAGTGCTGACTCAAGAACACTGCATTTACCCTATGGTCTGCAAGTGGTTCGCGGAAGACCGTTTATCAATGGTCAATGGACAGGCTGTGTTAGACGGTAAAGCGTTAGGTAAACACGGTTACGCAGAAGAGTAATTCGTCAAACGACTCTCAGACAACAAATTGCTGAAAAACAAAAAGGCCGCTTACTGACTGGTTAGTGCAGTAAGCGGCCTTTTTTATAGGGTTCAAATAATACTATTCGGGACACTTAGCTCAGCTCAATGGTTCAGTTGGCGCTTGGCTTGCTACCTTCTTCGGCGCATAAGCGACATCTTCCAGTGCTTTATGATTGTTGCCAATCAGCTCACCAAAATGAAACAGCGCGTATTCGCCCGGCTTCATTCTAAACCACTCTTCATTGTCTGTTAGAGGCTGAGTTGCCACCACTGTAACCACATCATTAGGCGTAGTTTCTTCCTGGAAGTTAATCTCAACATCTTCATCAATCAGGCTCGCTTTACCAAAAGGTGCGCGCCTTGTTATCCAGTACAAATGGTTGGTGCAGTAGGTCATGACATACTCACCATCACTGAGTAACATGTTAAATACGCCTTTCTCTCGCAGCTGGTCACAACACTCAGCCACAAAGCGGAACATACCTTCCATATCTTGAGGTGGCTCAGGGAAACGCTCTTCAAGTTGTTTGAGTAGCCAACAGAAAGAGAGTTCACTGTCTGTCTCGCCAACCGGTCTGAAACGACCACTAATCAGATCGTCGTAATCCGTTAATTGACCATTGTGAGCAAAGGTCCAGTATCGCCCCCAAAGCTCACGGGTAAAAGGGTGTGTATTTTCTAGATTAACGCCACCACGGTTGGCTTGACGGATATGACTGACAACAGCTTGGCTTTTAATTGGGTAGTTTTGAACCAACTCAGCGATCTTAGATTCACAGCTCGGATTCGGATCTTTGAAGGTACGAAAACCCTTTCCCTCATAAAAGGTAATACCCCAGCCATCACGATGCGGGCCAGTGTTGCCTCCACGCTGCATAAGACCAGTAAAGCTAAAACAAATATCAGTTGGCACATTCGCGCTCATACCGAGCAATTCACACATGGTTTAATCTACTCCCTATTAAAACCAATGGAGCCAAAAAGCTGGGCTCCAAATGTCTGTAAAACTATTATTCCATCTCTTTTTCGACAAGCTGAATCACAATGTGGATGATCTTAATGTGAATCTCTTGGATGCGATCTGCGTAGCCAAAGTGTGGTACTCGGATTTCGATATCCGCACAACCCGCCATTTTACCGCCATCTTTACCCGTCAATGCAATCGTCTTCATGCCTTTCGCTTGAGCCGCTTCAATCGCTTTTAGAATATTGGCAGAGTTACCTGAAGTCGACAGACCGAACAACACATCACCTTTACGACCCACCGCTTCTACATAGCGAGAAAACACGTGGTCGTAGCCAAAATCATTACTCACACAAGATAAGTGGCTAGGGTCTGAAATCGCAATGCCAGCGTAGCCCGGGCGATTTTCACGGTATCGGCCTGTTAGCTCTTCCGCGAAGTGCATTGCATCACAGTGTGAACCACCGTTGCCACAAGAAAGCACCTTGCCTTCTTGTTTGAATGAGTCAGCAATCAGTTTTGCCGCCGCTTCAATTTGAGCGATGTTATGGTCATCACTCAGGAACTTATTCAGAACGTCAGCAGCTTCGTTTAATTCACTTTTGATTAGGTCTTGGTACATAAGGCTTATCTCTTATTTTTTTTGACGCAGCTTAAAGTGCGTGAAATGAGAACTGAGGGTTTTCCCCTCTTTATAGCTGAGTTTACCCACAAACATGAAATAGTGTCGACACTTAAGCCCAAAGATTGCCACCTTAATTAACTTGTCGTTGTAAATCCGTCCAAATATTCGCCACCAACCTCTCACAATTAGAACTTTAACTCTATTGAGATCACTTTTTACTCACCTTGGAGTTTTACAAATATTTAATATTTTGTTTACACTTGACTGGTTAGACCTCTTACCTAAAACTTAATAACAATAAGTGATCTCTGAAAAGGAAATCGATCATGAACATATTGCTCTCCCTACTCGGCATGACCGCCATCTTAGGCGTCTGTCTTTACCATAGAGTTAGTCTGGTACGTGCATTAGTTGTATTAACCGGCGCAATGGTAGCATTAACACTGCTTGGCGGCGTGGCTGTTACTGGCTGGCTTTGCTATCTATTAGCCGTTGCGATCTTTGCTGTACCGACCATTCGTCAGACACTGATCAGCCAAAAAGCACTCTCTTTATTTAAGAAAGTTCTGCCAGCGATGTCTCAGACAGAAAAAGAAGCACTAGAAGCTGGCACAGTATGGTGGGAAGCAGAGCTGTTCAAAGGCAAACCTGAATGGAAGAAGCTTCAGAACATTGCTGACCCAAAACTCTCTGAGGCTGAGCAAGCGTTTTTAGATGGTCCAGTAAATACCGTGTGTGAAATGGTCAACGATTACCAAGTGACACATGAGCTTGCTGATTTGCCACCAGAAGTATGGCAATACCTGAAAGACCATAAATTCTTCGCCATGATCATCAAGAAAAAATACGGCGGCTTAGAGTTCTCAGCTTACGCTCAATCTTTGGTTCTACAGAAGTTGACGGGTGTTTCTAGTGTATTGTCATCGACGGTTGGAGTACCTAACTCATTAGGCCCTGGTGAGCTTTTACAACACTACGGTACAGAAGAACAAAGAAACCACTACCTGCCTCGCTTAGCGGAAGGTAAAGAGATCCCTTGTTTTGCTCTGACTAGCCCAGAAGCCGGTTCAGATGCAGGTTCAATCCCAGATTACGGTGTGGTTTGTAAAGGCGACTGGCAAGGCGAAGAAGTACTTGGCATGCGCCTAACTTGGAACAAGCGTTACATCACTCTCGCGCCTGTCGCGACCGTTTTAGGCTTGGCTTTTAAATTGCGTGATCCGGATGGCCTGCTTGGTGACCAAAAAGATCTTGGTATCACTTGTGCGCTTATCCCAACGGATTTAAAAGGCGTAGAGATTGGCAACCGCCACTTCCCACTAAACGTACCTTTCCAAAATGGCCCGACGCAAGGCGACGATATCTTCGTCCCTATCGATTTCATCATTGGTGGCCAGAAAATGGCCGGTCAAGGCTGGCGTATGCTGGTTGAGTGTCTGTCGGTTGGTCGTGGTATCACACTACCTTCAAACTCAACCGGTGGCATTAAGTCTGCCGCGCTTGCAACTGGCGCTTACGCTCGTATCCGCCGTCAGTTCAAACAGCCTATTGGCCGCATGGAAGGGGTTGAAGAGCCACTTGCACGCCTTGCAGGTAACGCTTATGTAATGGACGCTGCAAGTAACCTAACCGTTGCGGGCATCGACCTTGGTGAAAAGCCTTCGGTTATCTCTGCAATCGTTAAGTACCACTGTACTCACCGTGGCCAGCGCAGCATCATTGATGCGATGGATATCGTCGGTGGTAAAGGCATTTGTTTAGGCCCATCGAACTTCCTAGCTCGTGGCTACCAAGGCTCGCCTATCGCGATTACGGTTGAAGGCGCAAACATCCTGACTCGTTCAATGATCATCTATGGTCAAGGTGCGATTCGCTGTCACCCTTACGTACTGAACGAAATGGAAGCGGCTTATTCTGAAAGCAGCGATGCGCTTGATAAGTTTGATTCAGCGTTAGCAGGGCACGTTAGCTTTACGATGAGCAACCTAGTCCGCAGCTTGTGGTTTGGTTTAACCGATGGTCGTGGTTCTGATGCGCCAACACCTTCAAATAAAACAGATAAACAGACACAGCGTTACTACCAACAGCTAAACCGCTACAGTGCAAACCTAGCGCTACTGTCTGATATTTCAATGGCAGTTCTAGGCGGATCACTGAAGCGTAGAGAACGTTTATCAGCAAGACTGGGTGATATCTTAAGTCAACTTTACCTCGGTTCAGCAACGTTGAAGCGCTTTGAAAGTGAAGGCAGCCACGCTGAAGATCTACCGTTAGTACATTGGGGGATGCAAGATAGCTTACGTCAGACTGAAGTGGCGATTGATGAATTCTTAGCGAACTTCCCTAACCCTGTGATTGGTCGTCTGCTTCGTGTTGTGCTAATGCCATTTGGTCGTATCCGTCGTGCTCCAAACGACAAGCTCGATAGCAAAGTTGCGCACATTCTACAAACACCAAGCGAAACACGCTCTCGTATAGGTCGCGGCCAATACCTAGAAGCGACGGAATACAACCCAGTAGGTAAGATTGAAAAAGCGCTAGAAGTGATTCTTCAAGCTGAACCTCTGTTCGACAAAGTCTGCAAAGAGACACATCAAAAACGTGCCTTCTTACGACTTGATCTTGTTGCTCAGTTGGGACTTGAGAAAGGTATCTTAACGCAAGACGAAGCAAATCTTCTGATTAGCGCTGAGGAACATAGACTGTACACGATTAACGTGGATGACTTCTCACCAGAGGAGCTTGCAGCAAAATCTCAGTACCCAGACCAATCGATTGATAACGTCGCTTAAGGCCAGAAAAAGAAACAAAAACGGGACTACTATGAGTCCCGTTTTTTTGTTCATGATTTCGTTGCCACAAATTCCAATGCTTTATCTAGCAGCTTATTCTCTCTAGACAATCTAATCATCTAAGCGAGTTACTTGGGCGCCTTGAGCTGCATCTCAGGTAACGCTTTTTTCTTCGCCTTGACCTTACGAACCACAAACCAAATCAATAAGCCCAATAGAATAGCGACCACATTACCCACCGCAATAATGATCATACTGCGCTGTCTGTCATCTTCACGTTTTTGAAGGATCATCAACTCTGTTGCGATACGCTTCTGTTCAGCAAGAGCTTCTTCTTGAAGACGTCGTGACTCTGCTAAGTCGATATCTTCAACAACGCTGTACGACTGCTCGGTAATTGGAAAAATCAGCGGGCGCTGACTTGAAGCATCAGTGGCATAAACCATCCCTGACCAATTATAAATTCCTAAATCGCCATTATAAGGCACCTCTAAAGCGACTTTCATTGCGTCGACTTCAGCTTGCCCCTGCTTGTACATCACATATTCATCAGGAGCCTTGTGCTCAACATGAACCGCTAACGAGCTCGGTGCGATCATCCCCTGTTCACCAGACACCACAATAGTATGAGGTAAACCCTCTTTTCGTGATTGAATGAAGGTGCTAGTGATCGGTGTTGGGTAAACCAAGACTTCTTGCTCTTGCGCTCGCAGGAACACGCCATTACCAGAGGTAATACGCGCTCGGTATTTACCGGGCTCGATATCAATTGGCAAAGAGACAGTGAACACACCATCTCCGGCCTTTTCATCAAGATCAGCGCCATCATCGGCAAACTCGCCCATCACAACCGGCACCGGGCGCGCTTCTCTCACCAAAGACTCTTCGTTTTCAACAAACTTAGTAAAGGTAACCTTAAGCTTCACGCGATCGAGAAAATCGCGCAGCACCAGCGGCTTGCCATCAGAAGTCAGTCGAGCTGTAAATTTGATGCGCTCTGTTTGATACAACTTATCTGGGAACTCATTAGCATCCAAAACAAGATGAGACAGCAGCTTGATATTGTTCTTAGGGGAAACTTTACCTATCGCTTGCCAAGGGCCGGGCATCGGATTGTCGATAGAGATAATGTCCATGGACGATTCTTCGTACCAACGGACATTATCAGCATTGCGCCAAGAGTAGTATTTCTTGCCATCAGGGCGAACCAAAACGACAGGTTTAGAGTTATCGGCTCGATAAATCACAAAGGTGACTTGTTCAATACTGGGATCAACTCGAAAACGGTTGTCCAATAAACTCATTGCGGATTCTGTTGCTGCATGTAAGCCAAAACTTAACAGCAATAAGCAACCGGTAGCCAATACCCTTAACATACTTTCTCCCTACTGACGCCAGAGGCAGCTTCCGCTTTTCTCGACGAGATCTAAACGACTTTGATGCGCTTCTACTTCATCGGCCGTAGCTCGTAAAACCTTTAGGGATTTTCGACCACTTTCTACTCTTCGTATGCTTTCGGCTTCACCTTCCTGTTGACCAGCGTTAAATTGCAGCGAAGTTTGACCACCCGTCATCAATAAGTAGACGTCGGCTAGGATCTCCGCATCGAGCAATGCGCCGTGGAGAGTGCGGTGCGAGTTATCGATACCGTAACGGTCACATAAGATATCTAGGTTGTTTCTTTTACCTGGGAATATCTTCTTCGCCATTGCCAAGGTATCGGTAACTTTACAGTAGTCATCCGTTTTACCTATCGCTGGGTTGAGCTTCTCAAACTCATAGTCCATGAAGCCCGTATCGAAGGGCGCGTTATGAGCCACCAGCTCCGCACCTTTGATAAAGTCGAGAAACTCTTTATGAATGTCTTGGTATTCAGGCTTATCAATCAAGAATTCATCGGTAATACCGTGAACGCCAATCGCCTCTTCTTGAATCGCACGATCGGGCTTGATGTAGACGTGGAAATGACGCCCGGTCAGCCTACGGTTGATGATCTCTACTGCACCAATTTCAACGATGCGGTGACCCATATAGTGAGGGCCACCTTCTGTATTCATACCGGTGGTTTCGGTATCGAGTACAACAATGCGCTTATTTTCGTTCGAACTGTTTTTTTCGTTCGTGCTTTGTTCTGGAGTGCTACTGGTATTCATAAGGATAACTGTGTCAGACTATGCCGATAATGTGCTTGAGGTAATAGTATCAAATCATGACGAAACAAGTTGAAATTTTCACTGATGGTTCTTGTTTAGGCAACCCTGGTCCCGGCGGCTATGGCATCGTACTTCGCTACAAAAAAGTCGAGAAGACGCTAGCAGAAGGTTTCACGCTAACAACCAATAACCGTATGGAAATGCTCGCCGCTGTCGTTGCTCTCCAAGCCCTCAAAGAACCTTGCTCTGTGATTCTGACCACAGATAGCCAATACGTGCGTCAAGGCATCACACAGTGGATTCATAACTGGAAAAAGCGTGACTGGAAAACAGCCGACAAGAAACCGGTTAAAAATGCCGATCTGTGGCAAAGGCTCGATAAAGAAACCGCTCGCCATAGCGTTGATTGGCGCTGGGTAAAAGGACACGCGGGACACAGAGAAAACGAAATGTGTGATGATTTAGCGCGAAATGCAGCGGAGAATCCGACTCTAGAAGATACGGGCTATCAACCAAGCTAATCGTCTTTTTAATTAGACGCACATTTCAGAAAGCGATTTATAATTTCTTAAACTAATTGACAATTTCTCAATCGAATTGATAGATGAAAAGCCGACAACTAATCGGCTTTTTCTGTTTTTAGCGGATATGACGCTTTGGCTGAATCCATTGTACGGCGCGTATTGGTTCTAAAACTTGCCCCAACAGGCGAGAAACGTCGCTTAAGGTGCCAATGTGGTTTGATGGGTTTTAGCGGGTAAGTACGCTTACGAGCAACAATAAAGTATTGGCTTCCGGCGAAGGATGCACAACCACCTAAGCTGTTCTCCAACCACGTCCACATCGCTTGATACTTACTCATCGGAAACAGCGCGTAGGTGTCACAATGAATTACTTCATAGTTAAGTACACCTAACCAGTCTTTAATTCGACTTGGCGTGTACATACGCCCACTCCAAGGCAAGCTGTTCTTTCGCCAAGGCATCAAACTGGCAAGCCCAGTGACACTGATTGGGTTGAAGCCCGTGATAATGATATAGCCATCGTCCATCATCACTCGATCGACTTCTCTCAATAAGCGATGCGGGTCATTGCTATAATCTAGCTGATGACTCAGTACTACAACATCAAAGCTTTTCTCCAAAAAGGGTAAATTATAGCCATCCGCTATCACATTATGTAATGGGTTCTGGATATCTAGGTTTACTTGATGTTGAATGTTGCATGTGCAGCTAGAAATCTCACTACTGAGGCCACCGAGCTTGAGCATATGGTAACCAAATAGCTTTGGGCACCACTCATCGAGTCGAGTTTGAATAGATTCTCTCAACCAGTCCCCATTGTGCAATTGCGCCCAAGTGTAAGGACGTTCAAACTTCTTTCTGCTACGTGCTGGCTTCATCAATAATCTGTCTCACTTATTCTGTCGCACTAATAGTGACTGGAGAACCAATAATGTTACATATCAAAAGCATACCTGCATTTAACGACAATTACATCTGGCTGATTCAAAATAGCGATCGCCGTTGTGCTGTCGTCGACCCTGGTGATGCGGCTCCAGTATTAGAGTACTTGGCACACCATGAGCTAACTTTAGATGCAATCTTGATTACACACCACCATCACGATCACATTGGTGGTGTTCCAGAAATCGTTAGACAATTTCCCGGCGTGGATGTTGTCGGTCCAAGGAATGAACCTATCCCTACCTTAACTCATCCGGTCGATGATGGTGATCAATTAGAACTGTTTGGCGAAGTATTCCTCGTCCTAGGGCTCAGTGGCCATACTGCGGGTCATATTGGTTATGTGGGCGATGCCAAACTGTTTTGTGGTGATGTGTTGTTCTCTGCGGGCTGTGGCCGAATCATGGAAGGCACACCACAACAGATGTTCGATGCACTGAATAAGATCACGGCTCTGCCTCAAGAAACCGAAGTGTATTGTGCACATGAGTACACTGCAGCCAATATCGCTTTCGCATTAGCCGTAGAGCCTGATAACCAACATTTGCAGCAATATCGCGACCAAGTGAACCGACTTCGCGCTCAAAATAAGTCGACCATCCCCACAAATTTGAGACAAGAGAAGTTTGTGAACCCCTTCCTGCGCTATACCGAGCCAAGTGTAGTGAAATCAGTGTCTAATCGCACCGAGCAGACCGATCCTTTATCGGTATTCACCGCTTTACGTGCGTGGAAGAACGAATTTTAACAAATACAGACTTGTCACTCATAGGGGGTGGCAAGTATTATCATCGGCCGTTAATTAAAAAGGCTGTAACATGCGAGTTAAGTACAGCTGGGCTTTGGTATTACTACTTTCTGGTTGCCAATTAACTCAGTCAGAGAATCCAGACCAAGCTTCCGAGCAAACCAACACATCTCCTACTAAAGAAGTTTCTCAAGCGAACGTTTCATCAGAAGCAACAGCCAAAGAAGATCAAAAAGTTGAAGCACCTGTCGTTACTCCACAAACACAAGAAGATGTTTGGAAACGCATTGCGATGCAACTTGAAATGGAAGTGCCAGACCAAAAGAAGGTCGACTACTACCGAACTTGGTATCTCAAGCACCCGAGTCATCTAAAAACAGTATCAAAGCGTGCTGAACCTTTCTTGTATCTGATCACGACTAAGATTGAAGAAAAAGGCTTACCACTAGAATTGGCACTACTACCCGTTGTAGAAAGCTCTTTCGATGCGTTTGCCTACTCTCATGGCAGTGCTGCTGGTCTATGGCAATTCATTTCAGGCACTGGCAAAGACTACGGGCTTGAACAGAACTTTTGGTATGACGGCCGCCGCGATGTTGCCGCCTCTACCGACGCCGCATTGGACTTCCTCTCAGATCTTAACCGACGTTTCGATGGCGACTGGAATCATGCGATTGCTGCCTATAACAGTGGTGGTGGTCGAGTAAACAGCGCAATCCGCAAGAACAAGAAGCTTGGCAAGCCAATCGACTTTTTCTCTTTGGACTTACCAAAAGAGACCAGCAGCTATGTACCTAAACTGCTTGCTCTAGCAGATGTCATTGCCAACCAAGAAAAGTATGGCATCGATATTCCGGCGATCCCGAATAAGCCAGTGCTGACTCTGGTTAACCCTGAAGAACAGCTTGATTTAGCCATTGCTGCGAACTACGCAGGCATTCCTGTCAAAGAACTTCAAGGTTACAACCCGGCTTACAACCAATGGGCAACGGCACCAGAGAAACACCAACAACTATTACTTCCTTTAGATTCAGTTGAGAAATTCAACAAAGAAGTCGCTGCCAATAAAGGCAAAGGCATGAAGTTGGTGCGTTACAAGGTTCAATCTGGTGACAGCATTAGCGTACTGGCAAGCAAATATAACACCACCAGCAAAGTGATCCGCTCTGCAAACGGTTTGAGCAACAACAATATTCGTATTGGCCAGCACTTACTTATCCCAACATCCACCAAAGACGACAAGACATACGCCCTAAGCGCCTCAAACCGCCTAGCAAGCACACAGTCGAAGAGTCGTGGTCAATATAAGCTCAGCCATACTGTAAGAAGTGGTGACAGCCTATGGACGATTGCACGCGCAAATAAGGTCTCTCATCAATCACTGGCTAAGTGGAATGGCATGGGACCACGCGACACGCTTAGAGTTGGTCAAGAACTGGTCATTTGGAAGAACGGCTCAGACGGCGCCATCATCCGTACGATCTTTTATAACGTAAGATCAGGTGACACAGTCAGCGGTATTGCATCAAAGTTCAAAGTAAAAAGTACAGATGTTGTAAAATGGAACACTTTGCAGAACAAAAAATACCTACAGCCAGGACAAAAACTGAAGCTGTATGTTGATGTAACTAAGGTAAGTGTATGAACCCGTCAAGTAACCCACTCGTCATGCTGTTGGATATATTCCGTTCGCCAACAGCTTGTTTCTTAGCGCTTTATCAACGAAGTGCTTGGGGATGGCAACCCTACGTCGTATTAATGCTCAGCCCATTTTTGTTTTGGGGTGCTTATTTTTCGAATGTAGATTTTGCATGGTTAAGTGCAGAGCTCTCGCAGCAACTGGCTCAAACGAACCCTGACCAATTGGCGTTACTTGACAGCAATACCTTACTCGCAAGTGAAATCATCAGCGACGTATTTGGCCGAACATTAACCATCGTTCTATTGGCATTCTGGTTTAACCTAGCAACCAAGCCAAGCCAACATCAGCACAGCTTTTGGCGATGGTTTGCAGCGGCATCGGTTGTTATATTCCCAGCTGTTTTAGGTGATGTAGCAAGCTACGCAAGCCTGATACTCAAGCATGGACATGTGATGAACTACGCTGCCGACTTGAACAGCTTAAATGGCTTGATCAAGTTACCGCTAACTAATGATTGGTCACAGTTTGCTAGCTCATTACCACTGCTTCTGCCATGGTACATCGTGCTAGGTTATGCTGCAGTATTAACGTGGACTGAGTTTGAACGCGGGCAAGCGCTTGTGATTTCAGGCTTACCATGGGTTGGCTACTACCTAATCTGGGCGCTCTACATTTTAATCTTTTAAGTAGAAGAGATAAGGCTAGCGAAGACTCTCTAGCCTATTGTTCCGTTAGATTTCCCAAGGTAACCACCGTGCGAATGGTTAAGTTCCAATGACTAATAGCTAATCACTATTTAGCCTTAAAGGTCACTCGCATAGGGTTATGATCAGAAGCGTCCGTAATGGGCGCTTTTGCTTTTTCTACCTCTAGCCCTCGATAGAACACATGGTCGAGCACCAGTCCTGTAATGAACTGAGTTCTGTTATCTGGCTCAAAGGCAACTTCCGTCAAACCAACCTTCTCCAACGCATCTTTCAATACAGCAAAGCGAGCTTCACTCCAGCTATTAAAGTCCCCAGCAAAAATAACCGGCCCACGATACTTTTGCAGATTGTCAGTTAAGCTCTTGAGCTGAGCCTCGTAATCTTCCGTACCAAAGGTAAAGTTCACAGCGTGGATATTAATCACAGCCAGCTCTTCGCCATTGTTTAGTTGGTAACGCGACCAAAGCGCCGATTTAGGCAGTTGAAGCCAAGGTTCTTCATGAGTATAAGCACACGCTTCAATCGGTAAATGGGTTGCTAGGTTGAGTACCCCAGCACTTTGCTCAAAGGCCTCAAACGCATTAACACGTGTGCTTCCCCACTGTCCGCTCATTACCCATTGGCGAAGTCCTTCTGTCATACTAGCTTCTTGCAGCAAGACTAAATCGCTACCTGCCGACAGCTTATTTAACTCACTCTGCCAATTATTTCGGTTTTGCTTGTAGATATTCCACACCGTAATGTCTAAGCCATCAGACACATCAATCGCTTTCGGTGCAGAGTTTTGGTAGCAACTGTAGATGTCGTTACTGGTACTTTGAGAGGAAATGATCAGGTTGGGTTTATTCGGGATCACGAAGATAAAATGAAAACTAACGACAGCAAGCGTTATCAATAACGTGATAACAATGATGGTTTTCTTAAACATACAGCACCCTACCAGAGATGAAAAAGGAGCGATAAACGCTCCTTTTAGGGTAATAGTTTTTTTATACGGCGTCTTCGTCTTCTTCGCCAGTACGAATACGTACCACACGTTCAACTTCAGTAATGAAGATCTTACCGTCACCAATTTTACCTGTTTGAGCCGTCTCAATGATGGTATCAACACATTGGTCAGCCACTTCGTCGGTCACAACGATTTCTAGTTTCACTTTAGGTAAAAAGTCGACCATGTACTCTGCGCCGCGGTATAGCTCAGTATGACCTTTTTGACGTCCAAAGCCTTTAACTTCAGATACTGTCATACCCGTAATACCCACTTCTGCAAGTGCTTCACGTACATCATCAAGTTTGAATGGCTTGATAATGGCTTCAATCTTTTTCATGTTCATCCCTTAAACTGTGCGAATGGCTCATTATCGGTTAGCTATAGTAAACATTCAATGAAAAAAGCCAGAGCTTTAAAGCTCTGGCTCGAAATTTATCATCTTGTTTAATCAGCGCTTTGAGAAGGTTTTACTTAAGGCTTGCGTAGTAAGCGGCTAGATTCGCGATGTCTTCATCACTCAGCATTGAAGCTTGAGCCTGCATTACAGCGGCCAAACCGCCGGTGCGCTGGCCATTCTTATAGGCCTTAATTGATGAAGCGATGTATTGCTCGTTTTGACCTTTAAGGTTTGGATAGCCAGGGATCACTGCGATACCGTCTGCACCATGACATGCCGCACAGATTGCTGCTTTAGCTTGACCCGCAGCAACATCAGCCGCCAGAGCGTTACCACTCAATAGTCCAAATCCAAGAACTAATCCTAGTGTAATTTTCTTCATTGCATATTCCATTAATTATTTTTATTAAAGTGACGGTGAATTGTGACATAAACTTTTTCTACTTGCTCCAAAGCGCTTCACAATCTTGACCTTCGTAGTTTTTATCTACGAATAAGCCTAAAACAGCGATCACTCGATCGCCATCCATTAATATCGGCGTTCTGCGTCTTAACCAACTGGGTACTTGGTACTCTTGAAACAACTTCTTAAGCTTCCTGCTATGACCGCGCCCAACAGGGTGTGCTGACAATCCCTCAGGGTTAAATATCACTCGCAGTGTTCCTCTCGTTGTGTTGAGACTAAAATGTTGCGCATCACAGTGGTTAGATACACCATCACTCGCCGCTGAAGTTAAGTGTAGTTCCCCTAAACCGTCAGGCAAAACTAAGCTCTCTTCCATCGAGATATCACTTTGCCAGTTCGACAAGTCTTTGGTCTCTTTTACGACATGGAGCTGATGATTAAAACGTCTAACCTCAACCTCATTCAACACCAGCTTAGGGTTGGCGTCTGCCTGAGCACATGCCACCTCATCCCATATAAGTTTGAGCTGCTTTTGGCTCGGCATCGGTTGATTACAGCGGCTCAGCCACATTCTTAATAAGCGTGCACGCAGTAAATCAGAGTACTGAGATAATACCTCAATACTTAAGCTGTGCTTCTCAGTCAAAGCTTGTTGTAAGTGAGATTCTAACAACTCATCCAACAGTAACTCTTGCTCTGCACATAGCTGAGCACTACGACTGACCGATTCTCGAAAACTAGGCCAACGCTCGGTCAGTGTCGGAGTGACTTGATGACGAATAAAATTACGGTCAAAGCGAACGTCTTGATTACTCTCATCTTCTACCCAAGTTAAAGCCATATCGCGCGCCGCCACTTCAATATCCGTTCTCGTCACCGACAGCAGTGGGCGAACGATATGAGCACCTGAAAATGGCATCACTTTCGCCATTGAAGAGAGCCCTTTCGGACCACTGCCACGCTTAAGAGCTAACAAGAAGGTCTCGACTTGGTCATCGATGTGCTGGCCTGTCACTAACACATCACCTTGTCTAATATGCTTTTTAAGGGCTTGGTATCGCGCGTCTCGAGCCAGCTTTTCAACGCTTTCTCCACGGCTAATATCTAGCGAGACTCGTTCAATGAACAAGGATACCGACAAAGCATCACACCATGTTTTGCACTGCTCTGCCCAATAATCAGCATTGTTGCTTAAGCCGTGGTGAACATGTACCGCACAGCAATCGATGTGATGGGACTTAGCGAATTGGGCAGCCAACTCCAACAACACTCGTGAATCGACACCACCACTGAAAGCGACGATCAACCGACAAGGCTTAAGCGCGCTTTGATCAAGTACAGATGTAAAGGTATCAATTAAGTGTGTCATGAGGCTAATAAACCAAGAGATCGTGTGTTAAGGGATAATGTTTTAATAATAAAAAAGGGTTGGCACTGAGTCCAACCCTTTCATCATTTGTTCGTATAGCTAGCCTTATCGCTAAGGCAAGTTATCAGCAGTAGCCGTAGCTCATTAGACGCTGGTAACGACGCTCAAGCAGCGTTTCGTTATCAAACTGCTCTAGCTCTTCTAGCTGTTTAACTAACATGTCTTTCATGTTTTGAGCGGTTTGTGCAGGGTCGCGGTGCGCGCCACCTAGAGGCTCAGGAATGATTTCGTCGATAAGCTCAAGCTCTTTAAGACGAGGAGCAATCAGGCCCATCGCTTCAGCTGCTTGTGGTGCTTTATCTGAATCGCGCCATAAGATTGAAGCACAACCTTCTGGAGAGATTACTGAGTACGTAGAGTACTGAAGCATGTTCACGTAGTCACCAACACCAATCGCTAGTGCACCACCAGAACCGCCTTCACCCACAACGTTACAGATAACAGGAACTGAAAGGCCAGCCATCACTTTTAGGTTTTTAGCGATAGCTTCAGATTGACCACGCTCTTCAGCACCAACACCTGGGTATGCGCCCGCTGTGTCGATGAAAGTAATAATAGGCATGTTGAAACGCTCAGCAGTTTCCATTAGACGTAGCGCCTTACGGTAACCTTCTGGCTTTGGCATACCAAAGTTACGGATCACTTTCTCTTTAGTCTCACGACCTTTCTGGTGACCAATAACCATAACAGGACGGCCATTTAGACGAGCCATACCACCCACAATAGCTTTGTCGTCAGCGTAAGCGCGATCGCCCGCCATCTCTTCAAACTCTGTGAATGCATGCTCCAGGTAATCTTTGGTGTAAGGACGTTGAGGGTGACGAGCAAGTTGAGCTACCTGCCATGCACCTAAGTCACTAAAGATTTTCTGTTTAAGCTCTAAGCTTTTTTTCTCTAGTTGTTCGATTTCTTTGTCTAGATCTACCGCTGTGTCACCACCGTGACGCGAAACGTCACGTAGCGCTTCGATTTTTGCTTCAAGTTCAGCGATAGGCTTTTCAAATTCTAGAAAGTTCAGGCTCATCTATGAATCCTTGTTGATTCAGCTCCGCATTCGCGAAGCTAAATTTTAGTTAAATTCGAGTTCTACTTGGCTATTTCCAAGCAGCTGTTTTAATTCGTCTAGTAATGTATCACTTGGCGTCACACGCCATTCTGTGCCCAATGTTAACCGCGCTCTAGCGTCGGCACGCTGGTAGTATACATTGACTGGGACCGTTCCGGCTCTATAAGGTTCTAAGATTTGACTAAAGCGTTCAAAAAATTGACCGTTAATTTGGGATTGGTCGATAGATATCGACACCCCACGAGCATATTTCTCACGGGCGCTTCCTAAGTCCATGACCTCGCGCGCGGACATTTTAAGCCCGCCATTGAAATCATCAAAGCTGACCTGTCCGGAAACGACCACAATTTTGTCTTTTTCGAGCAATTCTGCGTAGCGATCGAGCGCATCCGAGAACAACATCACTTCCATTCGGCCCGATCGGTCATCAAGTGTCATCAAACCAATTCGCGTGCCGCGCTTCGTCGTCATCACTCTCGCAGCAATCACCAAGCCTGCAATTGTTAGTGATTGGTCACGACGCGTTGGCGTGGCATCTTTCAAACGACAGCTAGTGTATTTCGCTAACTCTTTGATGTAAGCGTTAACCGGGTGACCCGTTAAATACAAACCAAGCGTTTCACGTTCACCTTCAAGCCAAACCCTCTCAGGCCATTTAGGCACTTGGGTATACTTGTGTTCAACCTCTTCCGGAGCGTCGGTCAACACGCCAAACATATCAGATTGACCAAAAGACTCGGCATGATGATGTTGACTCGCCGCCTTCACCGCATCTTTCAAAGATGCCATCATTGCCGCTCGGTGAGGACCTAATCTATCTAAGGCTCCGGATAGAATCAACTTTTCGATAACACGTTTGTTGACCTTCTTCAGATCAAGGCGTGCACAGAAGTCGAATAAGTCTTTAAAGTAACCGCCTTTATTTCGCGCTTCAATGATCGCTTCAATAGGGCCTTCACCGACCCCTTTGATCGCACCGATGCCATAAACAATCGCGCCATCTTCATCCACATTGAAACGGTATAAACCTGAGTTGATATCTGGTGGTAAAAGCTTGAGCTTCATACGGAAACATTCATCAACAAGGCCAATAACCTTCTCGGTGTTATCCATATCCGCTGTCATTACCGCAGCCATAAATTCCGCTGGGTAGTGCGTTTTCAGCCATAGCGTTTGATAAGAAACCAGTGCGTATGCGGCCGAGTGAGATTTGTTAAAGCCGTAGCCCGCAAATTTCTCTACCAAGTCAAAGATCTTCATGGCCAGTTCGCCATCAACACCATTGGCTTCAGCGCCCTCTTTAAAGGTACCACGCTGCTTTGCCATCTCTTCTGGCTTTTTCTTACCCATCGCACGACGCAACATATCCGCTCCACCAAGCGTATAGCCAGCAAGGATCTGTGCGATTTGCATTACCTGCTCTTGATACAGGATGATGCCGTACGTAGGTTCTAGCGTCTCTTTCAGCGATTCGTGTTGCCACGTTTCATCAGGGTAAGAAACCGCTTCACGGCCGTGTTTACGGTCGATAAAGTTATCTACCATGCCTGATTGCAGAGGACCCGGACGGAACAGGGCTACCAATGCGATAATATCTTCAAAACAGTCGGGCTGTAGACGTTTGATCAGGTCTTTCATACCACGCGATTCCAGCTGGAATACCGCGGTGGTTTCAGAATTTTGTAATAGGTTAAATGACGCTTGGTCATCAAGAGGAATCGACTCGATACGAACCGGCTCTTTGCCTTCTTTCTTCAGGCGAGGGTTTACAAGGCCTAACGCCCAATCGATGATGGTCAGAGTACGTAGACCCAAGAAGTCGAACTTAACCAAACCGGCGGTTTCAACGTCATTCTTATCGAATTGCGTTACTGGGAAGTTACCTTCTGCATCGGCATAGATTGGCGCAAAATCGGTGATCGTGGTGGGTGAGATAACAACACCGCCCGCGTGCTTACCGGCATTTCGCGTACAACCTTCAAGGATGCGACACTTATCGATCAGCTCACGAACTTCTTCATCGCCATCGTAAAGCTCTGGCAATGCAGGTTCAGCAAGGAATGCTTTCTCTAGAGTCATACCCGGATCTGGCGGTACAAGCTTTGAAATTCGATCGACGAAACCAAACGGGTGACCCAGTACACGGCC
The DNA here is from genome assembly GCF_041473395.1 of Vibrio sp. 10N.222.55.C6. NCBI lineage: Bacteria > Pseudomonadati > Pseudomonadota > Gammaproteobacteria > Vibrionales > Vibrionaceae > Vibrio > Vibrio sp. 10N.222.55.C6. The sequence continues at coordinate 33,323 of NZ_JBFRSD010000021.1, read as the reverse complement.
TACATCGCGGATTACCGCTTTTGCCGCCATGGTACCAAAGGTGATGATCTGAGAAACGGCATCACGACCGTACATTTCAGCCACGTGATCAATAACTTGGTCACGCTTATCCATACAGAAGTCGATATCGAAATCGGGCATGGATACACGTTCTGGGTTCAAGAAACGTTCGAAAAGTAGATCGTATTCAAGTGGATCGAGATCGGTGATATCCAAGGCGTAAGCGACTAGAGAGCCGGCACCAGAACCACGGCCAGGACCTACTGGCACATCGTTGTCTTTTGACCACTGGATGAACTCCATTACGATCAAGAAGTAACCTGGGAAACCCATGTTGTTAACAACTTCGAGCTCAATCTTGAGTCGCTCATCGTATTCAGGTCTGCGTTCAGCTCGAATTTTCTCATCAGGGAATAGAAACGCTAAACGACGCTCAAGGCCTTCTTCTGATTTTTTAATCAAGAAGTCTTCAATCGCCAAACCTTCCGTTGGGAAGTTAGGTAAGAAGTATTCGCCCAGTCGAACTGTTACGTTACAACGCTTAGCAATTTCGACACTGTTTTCCAGTGCTTCAGGGATGTCTGAGAACAACTCACACATCTCTTCTTCACTACGCAAGTATTGTTGTGAGCTATAGTTTTTCGGTCGACGTGGATCAACCATTGTAAAACCGTCGTGAATCGCCACACGAATTTCATGGGCATCAAACAAGTCTTCAGAAATGAAAACCACTTCGTTGGTCGCGACAACAGGCAGGTCTTCTTGTTCAGCAAGCTCTAGCGCAAAGTGCAGATAAGACTCTTCATCCGGGCGTCCGGTACGAATCAGTTCCAAGTAAAAACGATCGGCGAAGTACGTTTTGTAAAACTCGACGCTGCTTGCAACCAAGTCACGGTTACCTTTCAGCAACGCCTTACCAATCTCACCTTCTTTGGCGCCCGATAGAATGATCAGGCCTTCTGCATTCTCAATTAGCCACTCTTTATCAATAACAGGCTGATGTTGAACATGACCACGAAGGTAAGCTTTTGAGATGAGTAACGTTAGGTTGTTATAACCTTTATTGTTCGTTGCGATAACGGTGAGCTTGGTCAACTCGTCACCGAATTCTGGAGACTGCATCAAGAAGTCAGCACCAATAATAGGTTTAACCCCACACCCATGGGCAGTACCGTAAAACTTCACTAAACCACACAGGTTGGTAAAGTCGGTCAATGCTAGAGCAGGCATACCCATTTCAGCGACTTTTTTAACTAATGGTGGCACCTTGGATAGGCCATCCACCATCGAAAAGTCACTGTGTACGCGTAGGTGAACAAATTTTGGATCTGACATTATTTTTCCTGAGTTCTAGGTTTGAGCCTAGGATTACAACTGTGTGTATTCTATTTTTTTCTAATACAAGTTAGCAACTTTATTCGATGCTAAGCTCTAGTTAACGTAAAGCTCTAATCTATACCAAGAATACGTTTTACTGGCTTAAAGCTCTTGCGGTAATGCTCGGTTACACCATGTTTTTCAATCGCTTCGAAATGCGCTTTGGTCGGGTAACCTTTATGCTTAGCAAAACCAAACTCTGGATGAAGTTTATCAAGATCTTCCATCTCTTGGTCACGAACGACTTTTGCGATAATAGACGCCGCACTGATTTCAGCCACTCGCAAGTCCCCCTTCACAATCGCAAGACCATCCATCGGCAGTTCTGGGACTCGGTTTCCATCTATCAACGCCATATCAGGTTGAACGCTCAACCCCGCGATAGCTCGCTGCATAGCAACCATCGTCGCTTGCAGAATATTCAACTCATCAATTTCTTGTGGAGAACAACGACCGACAGACCACGCCAAAGCTTTCTCTTTGATTTCAGGAAGTAACGCAAGACGCTTTTTCTCAGACAATTTCTTTGAGTCGTTCAAGCCTTTGATTGGGTTGTTTGGATCAAGGATAACCGCAGCGGTCACCACGTCGCCAACCAAAGGGCCACGCCCTACTTCATCCACGCCAGCAAACAGCTGGTAACCTTGCGGGTATTCAAATGGAGGAAGCTCTTTTTTTTCTTTTACTGCCATAACTAATCTCTTAATGTTCTGTAAATAAGCGCTTTATGCTTCAACAAAAGGTCGGTCAATCAATTTCAATACTGCGTTAGCGGCTTGTTTGTCTGCGTCTTTGCGGATCCAGTGATGCATCTCGGTAAAGCGTTTGATCAAGGCACTGTTATCGGCTGATAGCATTTTATCGACAGACGGGAACAAAAAGTCTGGGTGGCACTCTTCAAGAATATGCTCTTTCACGATCTCTTCACCAGCCAAAATATTCGGCAGTGACACAAACTCAGTGATCGCCAACTTCTTAACAATGTAACCCGTCAGCTTATTTACTTTGTAACCAACCACCATAGGGCGTTTAAGCAACATACATTCAAGAGCCACGGTACCTGAAGCCAAGAGCACAGAATCAGCGGCGGTAATCACGTTGGTTGCCGTATCTTCGACTAACGTGAATTCAAGCTCAGGTGCGGTCGATTGCCAGATTTCAGTAAACTGCTTTTTACGCTGCTCGTTAACGAGCGCAACAACAAAATTGATATCCGGATACTTCTGCTTGATACGTTGGCAAGTTTCGATAAATGGCTGAGCAATCAAACCCATCTCACCACCACGACTACCCGGTAATACGGCTAACCACTGCTTGTCTTGATCAAGACCTAACAGCTCTCGAGCATCTTGTTTACTAGGCTCTAAAGGAATCGCGTCTGCCAACGTGTGACCAACAAACTCACAGGCAACGTTATATTTATCGTAGAACGCTTTTTCGAACGGCAAGAAAGCCAAGACTAAGTCGGTTGCTTTGTCGATTTTAAAGATACGCTTTGGACGCCAAGCCCACACTGAAGGGCTCACGTAATGCACCGTTTTGATACCAGCGTTCTTAAGGTCTAACTCAAGCCTTAGGTTGAAATCGGGCGCGTCGATACCGACAAAGACATCGGGTGGATTTTGAGTGAAATACTTAACCAGCTCTGCTTTTACTTTTAACAAGCGAGGTAAACGGCCAAGCACTTCAACTAAGCCCATAACGGCCAGCTCTTCCATCTCGAAAAGAGACTCACAACCTAGGGCTTTCATTTTCGGCCCGCCAATGCCAACGAACTCTGCATTCGGGTATTGTGATTTGATCGCTTTGATAAAGCCTTCACCAAGCGTATCGCCAGACAGTTCGCCGACAACAATGCCTACGCGCAATGGTTCATTCGAAACGAAGTCCGAGCTATTGGTTGCTGCTTCTTGCTGTGCCATAGTTTTTCAATTCCCTTGTTGCCTAAAACAAAAAAGACCGCCTAACGAGTAGCGATCTTTTTGTTATACCATTCTGATGAAGTAGTTATTGCCATACTCACATTGATTGGTACATAACCATATCGAGTATTAACGAATAATACCGCGCTCAGAGTTCTCTAGCATTTCAAGCATAGGCGCTACCGAAGTAAACTCTTTTGCCATTTCAACTAAAGCCACTTTCGCTTCTTCAAGTGTTTTACCTGAACGGTATAACTCTTTGTACGCCTTCTGTAGTGCACGAATTTCAGGTTTTTCAAATCCGTTACGCTTCAAACCTACTAGATTAAGACCGAATGGAGCCGCGTGGTTACCCTGTGCAAGCACGTACGGCAGTACATCTTGAACAACTGCAGAACAACCACCAATGTATGCGTAAGCACCAATTGAGCAGAATGGGTGAATCGCAGAAAGTGCCATAACACCAGCGTAGTCGCCAACCGTTACATGACCGCCAAGAATAGCGTTGTTACCAATGTGAGTGTGGTTACCAACAATAACATCGTGCGCTACGTGAGCATTAACACAAAGTAAGTTGTCATCACCAATCACTGTGGTTGCTTTGTCTTGAACCGTACCACGATGGATTTGAACCGCTTCACGAATTACGTTGCGATCACCGATCACAACTGTTGTGTCTTCGCCGCCGTATTTCTTATCTTGGTTTTCTTCACCGATAACAGCGTGTGGGAAGATACGGTTTTCTTTACCAATGGTTGTGTGACCTTTGATCACAACGTGCGACATCACTTCAGTGTCGTCTCCAATGGTCACGTTACCAGCAATGTAAGTGAAAGGCCCAACCGTCACGTTAGCACCGATAGTTACATCACCTTCGATTACTGCTGCCGGGTGAATTTTCGCTGTTTCATGAATCATATTAAAACTCTCTACGAGCACATTTAAGTTCAGCTGAACATACAACTACGCCGTCAACCTTAGCAACACCATTAAACGATGCGATGCCACGACGTTCTTTTAAGAATTCAACTTCGATAACCAGTTGGTCACCAGGTACTACTGGCTTACGGAATTTTGCTTTATCAACACTTGCAAAGTAGTAAAGCTCGTTGCCAGAAGGCGCACCGAAAGATTTGAATGCTAGAAGGCCTGTTGCTTGTGCCATTGCTTCTAAGATCAACACGCCTGGGAATACAGGAAGCTGAGGGAAGTGGCCTGTGAACTGAGGTTCGTTAACAGAAACATTCTTAATTGCGGTCAGTGTTTTTTCTTTTTCAAAGCTAGTCACACGATCAACCATTAAGAATGGGTAGCGATGAGGTAGTAGTTCCTGAATTTCAGTAATGTTCATCGTTGTCTGTTCAGTAGTCAAAGTCGTATTCCTATGTATATTCTTTATTTAATTAGAAGGATTATAAACGAAAAAGACTCGCTGTACGCGAGCCTTTTATTAGAAATGCTGGAATTATGATTCCGCGCTCTTCTCAATAAGTTTTTCAACGGTTTTCAAACGCTTGTTCATTTCATCAATACGATGAACTCGCGTCGCTGTTTTACGCCAGTCTTTATTTGGCTGTAAAGGAATACCCGAAGAGTACATGCCTTTCTCAGTGATGCTGCGCATTACCATCCCCATACCGGTGATTGTAACGCCGTCAACGATTTCAATGTGACCATTAATCACACAACCACCACCAATAATACAGTACTTACCTATCGTCGTGCTGCCTGCAATGATAGTACCACCAGCAAGAGCTGAACCATATCCGATGTGAACATTGTGAGCAATCTGGAGTTGGTTATCTAGGATAACGTTGTCTTCGATGATTGTGTCATCTAATGCGCCGCGGTCGATGGTAGTACACGCGCCAATTTCTACGCGGTTACCAATGCGAACAGAGCCGACTTGCGGGATCTTAACCCATTCGCCTTTCTCGTTCGCATAACCAAAGCCATCAGAGCCAATAACAGTACTTGATTGGATCAGACATGCTTCACCAATCACAACTTCATGGTAAACACTTACGTTAGCCCACAGCTTAGTGCCTGCGCCAATTTTTGCATTTTTACCAATAAAGCAACCAGCACCGATGATCACATCATCACTAAGTACTACACCAGACTCAATCACAGCGTTCGCACCAATAGACACATTTTGTCCAATAGTTGCATCGCTAGAGATTGAAGCAGAATCAGCAATAGCCGCTGCGGGTGCAGGAGTAGTATCAAGCGCTTGAGCAACCTTAGCAAAAGCAACGTAAGGGTCACTAACCACAATAACGTTGGTCTTACACAATTCGCGCTCACTCTCTTTAACCATAATAGCGGACGCTTTACAGTCACCTAGGTGCTTGCTGTACTTCACGTTAGAAAGGAACGTAATGTTACCTTCTTGCGCTTTATCCATAGGAGCGACTGCTGAGACGGTAATCGTACCGTCTCCGTGTAGCTCTCCCCCAGTAATCGTTGCCAATTCGGCTAAAGTCAGGTTCTTCATAAAACTTATTTCAGTGATTTAATTACTTGCTCAGAGATGTTGTATTCAGGCTTACCGTATTGTAGAGCTTGAATATCAACGATCATGTCGTAGCCTTCTTTCTCTGCAACTTTAGTTACAGCATCTTGAATCACTTTGAACAGCTTCTGCTTCTCTTGTGCTTCACGACGTTGACTTGCTTTTTCTAATGCTTGAGCTTTGATTTTGTACTTGCTGTCTAGTTGGCCAACTTCGATACGAAGCTTCTCAACTTCTTCAGGACCTAGTAGCTCGCCATCACGCTTAAGCTTTTCAATCTTGGTTTTCGCTTCAGCTTGAATGCTCTGTAGCTCAGCCGCTTTATCTTTGAACTCTTCCTGCATTTTTTGAAGAACAACTTCACGCTGAGGTAGAGCCTGGAATACTTGTGCAGTGTTTACATAACCCACTTTTTGCGCAGCTTCAGCAGCTGTTGCAAAGAAAGAAGAGCTAAGAACTACAAGGCCTAAACCTGCTGCTTTAATCATATTTTTCAAAATATTGTCCTTTAAATATTAGAAAGTTCTACCAATGGTAAATGTGAAGAACTCTTCATCATCACCTTCGTAAACTTTAATTGGTTTCGCTAGAGAGAAAACCAGTGGGCCCATTGGTGACATCCATTGAAGAGCGGCACCATAAGATGAACGGTAATTTGTTGGGTCAGAGTAATCGTAGTAGTACTGGCTGCCACTATTTGGTGCGCCGCGGTCTACGAACTCTGTGTCCCATACACTTGCCATGTCGAAGAAAACACTGGTTCGAATCTGGCTGCGCGCTTCATCAGAAGCAAACGGCGTTGGTACAATTAACTCTAAGCTTGCTAAGGCAACCGCGTTACCACCCACTGAATCATCAGTAGCGGTATCATAGGTTGGGTTGTTACCTGTGCTGCTTCCGTAAACGGCTTTCGGGCCAGCTGAGTTAGAACCAAAGCCACGTAGGGTTGTAAAACCACCTGCGTAGTAGTTCTCGTAGAATGGGAACAAGTTATCGTTACCATCTGTTTGACCATAACCATTACCATAGCCTAATCGGCCACGCATCAATAGTGTGAACTCATGCTTTTTGGTCAGCGGGATGTAATGTTTTACATCGTACTGCATTTTGAAGTACTGAGCATCAGAGCCTGGTACCGTCATTTTAGCGAAAGCACGTTGGTGGTTACCCTCAGTTGGGAAGAAACCACGGTTCAAATTGTTACGCGTCCATGAAATATTGATATCGAAGTCATCGGTTAAGATGTGCTCGTCACCGTATTGGTCGATACTTCTCGCGAACTGTTCAACTTGGATATAAGTCGGTACGTTACCGATCTTGTTGTGCGTATAGCCCACACCAAACTCGATACGGTTCAGCTCATCCATAGGGAAACCCCATGTTAGGCTGGTACCGTAACTTTGGTTGGTATAGTCGACGATGCCCGCTTCAGAGGCTTCAAATTCGTTGTAGAAGATCTTACCGCCTAAGCTCACACCATCAAGGTTCCAGTATGGGTCACGGTAGTCTAAGCTCACGTTCTTTTGGTAATCATTCATCATGGCACTTACGCCAACACGGTTACCTGAACCTGCAAAGTTATCTTGTTGCAAACCAACTTGGAAACTAACACCTGATTCAGTACCGTAGCCAACACCAAAGTTGATACTGCCTGAGTTCGCTTCCTTAACGTTGTAAACCAAATCAACTTGGTCTTCACTGCCAGGAACACGCACTGTTTGTACATCAACCGTTTCAAAGAAACCTAAACGGTTAAGACGGCTCTTACCGGTATCAATGGACTTAGAGTTAAGCCAGCTGCCTTCCATTTGACGCATTTCACGACGCAGTACTTCGTCTTTCGTTGAGTTGTTACCCGTGAATCGAATATCACGAACATAGATACGGCTGCCCGCTTCTACATTGATAACCAACGACACTTCTTTGGTCTCATCGTCAAATTCAGGAATCGTGCGAACTTGTGGGTACGCGTAGCCAGATTCACCAAGAATTCGTTTTACGTTCTCTTCCAAAGACGTTACCGAAGAACCGTTGTACGTATCGCCGTCTTCGAATGGCACTAACGCTTCGAAGTCAGCCTCACGACCGATTAATTCACCACGGAAAGAGACATCTTTAACGGTGTAGGCTTCGCCTTCATCGAGGCCAAGCGTGATGTAAACACCTTTTTTGTCTGGAGAGATCGCCACCTGCGTAGAGTCAACCTTAAACTTAAGGTAACCACGGTCAAGGTAGTAAGATTTCAGCGCTTCGATATCACCGGCTAATACTTGCTTTTGGTATTTTTCATCCGCAAGGAAATTCCACCATGCAACATCAACATTCAGATTGAAACGACTAAGCAGTTCAGAGTCAGAGAAGACTTCATTACCGATAAAGTTGATTTGCTGAATCTTAGCGGATACGCCCTCAGTAAACACAAACTTAAGGTCAGAACGGTTACGTGGCAGAGGTGTCACAACCGCTTTTACTGTCGCGTTGTACTTACCAACACTGTAGTAAAAATCTTCAAGGCCTTTTTCAATGTTACTCAGCGTAGTACGGTCAAGGGCTTCACCTTCACGAACACCAGACGCATCTAGGTTCTGCTGAAGCTGTTCTTCTTTAATTGCTTTATTACCAGAGAATGAGATGCTTGCGATGGTCGGTCGTTCTTGAACTTGAACAATCAATACACCTTCATCACGAAGTACTTTAACGTCCTCAAAGTTGCCCGAAGCATACAATGCACGAATGATCTCAGACACATCGCTTTCATCCACTTCATCGCCAATACGTACTGGCATTTTCAGTAGAGCTGCACCAAGTGCAACACGCTGTAAACCTTCGATCTTGATATCTTGAACTACAAAGTTTTGTGCTCCGTTCGCAGCCACACTAGTGGCCAATAGACTTGCGAACAGAATTTGCTTAATCGCCATACTTATTCTAATTATTCCTTGCTACTACCAATGCCTGTGAGAAACCATTCACAGACGAGTAAAATCGTTAAATATTGCCAGAGCCATCAATGAGAAGAGGATTGCCCCTCCCACTCTGTATCCCATTTCCTGAACTTTCTCAGGTACCGGTTTACGAGTAACGGCCTCAATAGCGAAAAACAGCAAATGTCCGCCATCAAGCATAGGCAGCGGAACCAAATTAATAATCCCTAAGTTAACACTAATCAGAGCCAAAAAGCCCAAGAAGTAAACCAGACCATAATCGGCGGTTGTACCTGCACCTTTAGCGATTGAAATAGGGCCACTCAAGTTGTTTAAGCCAACATCACCAACGATGAGCTTCTTAAGCATTGTCAGTGTCAATCCAATGATTTGACCTGTTTTATCAAATGCTTTTCCTACAGACTCAATTACACCAAATTGTAACTCAAAGCGATAATCTTCTGGCCATTCTGCGACTTCCGGAGCAATACCTGCATAGCCGATTGTCGAACCATCAGAAAGCTCTCGACTTTTTGGTGTCATAACCAATGACTGCTCGGCACCATTTCGCAATACGACCAAGTCCAATGATGTCATTGGATTAGCACGAATTAACTCAACAACCGACTGCCACTGTTCAATAGGTTGCCCGTTAATCTCAACAATTTTATCGCCAGCTTCAAGACCTGCATCGTATGCAGCGCCATCATCAATGATTTGAGCCAGTACGGTCGATATCTCTGGAGAATACGGTCTAAAGCCCAGCGTTGTCATTGCAGATTCAGTTTCTGGGTTGAACGACCAGTCTGAAATATCCAATGTCATTTGTTGCTCAAAGCCGATGTCGTCTTGAGAAGCAACCGTCACTGTCATGGATTGATCACCAATGTGCGATATCAACCCCATATTGACTGATTCCCAATCTGCGGTTTTGATTCCTGAAATAGATTTAAGTTCCATTCCAGTTTCAATTCCGGCTTGTGCAGCAATAGATTGTGGAGTGACTTCACCAATCACGGGCTTAACCGCGGGTACGCCAATCAAAAATACTAACCAATACGCGAACACCGCAAAGATAAAGTTGAATGCAGGGCCTGCACCCACAATCGCCGTTCGTTTCCAAAGCGGCTTCTTGTCGAAAGCGTATTGCTGTTGATCTTCAGAAAGATCGTCAACACGACCATCGAGCATCTTAACGTAGCCGCCCAGTGGAATCACTGACAAGCTGTATTCAGTGCCATCACGGCCCACTTTACTCCAGATTGATTTACCAAAACCAATCGAGAATTTTTCAACTTTCACACCACAACGACGAGCGACCCAGAAGTGTCCAAACTCATGAACAGCAACCAGAATGCCAAGCGCTACGATAAAAGATGCGAAGTTCCACAGAATTCCACTCATGCTAGCTGCTCTTTAATAAATTGAATGGCTATTTGACGAGACATATTATCGAGCTCGAGAAGGCTTTCCAAGCTATCTAAACCCTCAGAGTTATGTTGTTCACATACTTTGCTCATAACGTGTTCGTTAATGACAGCAATATCGGTAAACTTCACCTGATTGTTCAAGAAAGCATCGACCGCGATCTCGTTTGCTGCATTAATGGCTGTTGTCGCATGCTGACCTAAGTAGCACGCTTCAATCGCTAACCTCAAACACGGGTAACGACTGAAATCTGGTTCTAAGAAGGTAAGCTCACCCACTTTAGTAAAGTCTAAAGGCTTAACACCCGCCTCGGTACGATTAGGGTAAGACATCGTCAAAGCGATTGGCGTTGCCATATCTGGTTCGCCCATTTGAGCAAGCACAGAGCCATCCTTGTACTGAACCATCGAGTGAATCACAGACTGCGGGTGAATGATGACCTTTAACTGCTCCTGAGAAGCATTAAATAGCCATTTCGCTTCAATGTACTCTAGCCCTTTATTCATCATAGTCGCAGAATCGACAGAGATCTTAGGCCCCATAGACCAGTTAGGGTGTGCAATTGCGCGTTCAGGAGTCACTGATTCGAGTTCAGCCACATCGGTATAACGGAAAGGACCACCAGAACCAGTCAGAAGAATATGGTTAATGCCGTTTTCTTCAAGGTTACAGCGGCCTAGGTTAGTTTGTACGTTCTGCGGAAGGCATTGGAAAATAGCATTATGCTCGCTATCGACAGGAAGCAGCTCTGCACCGTATTTTTCCACGGCGTCGATAAACAACTGCCCAGACATCACCAAAGCTTCTTTGTTTGCAAGCAAGATACGCTTGCCCGCTTTAACCGCAGACATAGTAGGAAGTAAACCAGCGGCACCAACAATCGCGGCCATTACCGTGTCCACTTCCTCTAGAGAAGCAACCTGACACATGCCTTCAGTGCCTGAAAGTACTTTTACGTTAGGGTAACTCACGGACAACACTTCAGTCAGTTGAGACGCTGCATCAGAGCAAGCCATAGCAACATAGCTTGGTTGCCACTTTTCAACTAACGCCAGCATCTTTTCAACATTCGAGCCTGCAGCCAGTGCAACCACTGAATAGAGATCTGGGTTTTGCTCAACGACTTTTAGTGTACTTGCACCAATTGAGCCGGTAGCGCCAAGGATAGTTAGATTTCGCATCACATATGACCGTAGAAATGTAATAAAGGGCAGAATCACTGCCCTTTTTTATTAGAATGCTAAATAAAGCAGAGCAAAGACAGGGAATGCAGCCGTTAAGCTATCTATTCTATCTAGTATACCACCATGACCAGGAATCAGATTACTGCTGTCTTTCACCCCAGAAACACGCTTAAACATGCTTTCAACAAGGTCACCTAGAACAGAAATAACAACGGTCACAAGGGTAATAACAATCATGTGAAGTGGGCTTGTGAATTGGATGTCAAACAAGTCAGCAAAGATCCAAGCCACGATCACCGCAGTAATAATGCCACCGATAAGACCTTCAATCGTCTTATTAGGGCTTACCGCTGGTGCCATTTTACGCTTACCAAAACTCTTTCCTGAAAAGTATGCGCCGCTATCTGCAGCCCAAACAAGCAAGCAAACAAACATCACCAGTTTAGCACCGTGGTAAGGATCAGCATCGATACCGTTAGCACGCAGGATAACCACACTCCAGAAGAATGGCAGCAGAGTCAGCACACCAAAGGCGTGACGAAGAAGAGAAGAGTCTTTCCATGCAGGCATAGACTTAGGATAAGTCACCGCCATGCCACTCGCGATTACCCACCAAATCGAGCCAATCGTTAGAATGGCGTAGTGAGCAGTAGACAAGTTATTAAGGCTAAATGCATCAAAAGGGATAAAAGAAAAACTTGCAGCACTAACCACAACCGTTGGAATCAACGCTAAATAACGCGATTTGCTTTCCACAAACTGAGTCCACTCCCAAAAACCCAATAGCGAGATTACCGCTAGTGAAAGAATAAATGTAGGAAGTGATAACTCGAAAATACCTAGAATAACTAGGGGAGCTAAAATCAACGCCGTAATAATTCGTTGTTTCAAACCAAAAAATCCTTATTAACTGTCCATCAAAGCTTTAATTTGCTCACCGGTGCATCCAAAACGACGCTCACGGTTAACAAACCAAGTCACAGCTTCTACTAAGCTGTCTTCATTAAAGTCTGGCCAGAATTGTTCAGTGAAATACATTTCGGCGTAAGCCAACTGCCAAAGCATAAAATTACTAATGCGGCATTCGCCACTGGTACGGATAAGTAGATCAACCTCAGGAATATCTGCCATCGTCAGGTGCTGTGTAATCATAGCTTCATCAATGTCATCTACATTAATATCGCCAGACTTTACCTGTTGAGCAATAGAGGTCATTGCTTGCTGAATATCCCACTTACCGCCGTAGTTAGCTGCAATATTAATAACCATACCCGTATTGGTGCTAGTCAAAGCTTCCGCTTCTTCTATCTTCTTTTGTAGTCGATCATTGAAACGACTTTTATCACCAATAACACGAAGTTGTAGATTATTTTTATGAAGCTTTTTAACTTCACTCGACAGCACTGAAATAAACAGTTCCATCAAGATACCGACTTCTTCTTCAGGACGACGCCAGTTTTCGCTACTAAATGCAAAAAGAGTAACGGCTTTAATGCCAAGTCTGGCTGCAGAAGAGATAGTTTTACGAACGGCTTGAACACCGTTTTTATGGCCAAAGACGCGAGGCTTGCCCTGAGCTTTTGCCCAGCGACCATTACCATCCATAATGATAGCAATGTGTTTAGGAAGAGAGTCTGTGAACGCTTGAGAATTATGCATAAAAGAGTGAATCAAATTCTAATAGTCGAACAGAGTAGCATAAAAAAACGCTGCACCGTGAGTACAGCGTTTTTCCGGAAAGAAAAGAATATGGAAAATTAAACTTCCATCAACTCTTTTTCTTTAACAGCTAGAACTTCGTCTACGTTCTTAACCGCAGCGTCAGTTAGCTTTTGAATTTCGTCTTGTGCTTTACGATCTTCATCTTCAGAGATTTCTTTATCTTTAAGAAGTGCTTTTAGATCGCCATTCGCGTCACGACGGATGTTACGGATAGCAACACGGCCACCTTCAGCTTCGCCACGAACGATTTTAACTAGGTCTTTACGACGCTCTTCCGTTAGCGGTGGAAGTGGAACACGGATAACTGTACCCGCAGACATAGGGTTTAGGCCTAGGTCAGATGTCAGGATTGCTTTTTCAACTAGAGGAGTCAGTGTTTTATCAAACACTGTAATAGCTAGTGTACGTGCATCTTCAGCGATAACGTTAGCTACTTGAGTCAAAGGCGTTGGAGCACCGTAGTACTCAACAGTAAGACCAGAAAGTAGGCTCGGGTGCGCACGGCCTGTACGAATCTTTTGCAGGCTGTTTTTTAGTGCATCAACACTTTTTACCATGCGCTCTTGAGCGTCTTTTTTGATTTCGTTAATCACAATTTCACCTTGATTATGTTCTTTCTTCAAGAAAGCTTTTTATTTGGAGTGATAAGGATAAGCTTACCAAGGTACAACACCTCAGTAAGCCCGAAAAATTAGTCAGCGTCGCTGATTAATGTACCTTCAGTTTCACCCATAACCACGCGACGTAGTGCGCCTGGTTTATTCATGTTAAATACACGGATTGGCATTTTGTGATCACGTGCTAGCGTAAATGCAGCCAAGTCCATTACTTTAAGTTCTTTATCAAGAACCGTGTTGTAAGACAACGTATCATACAACTCTGCGTCTGGGTTTGCTACAGGGTCAGAAGTAAATACACCATCTACTTTTGTCGCTTTTAGAACTACGTCAGCTTCGATTTCGATACCACGTAGACATGCAGCAGAATCCGTAGTGAAGAATGGGTTACCCGTACCAGCAGAGAAGATCACAACGCGACCTTGACGTAGTTGGCTGATTGCATCTGCCCAGTTGTAGTCGTCACACACACCTTTAAGAGGGATTGCAGACATTACACGTGCGTTTACGTAAGCACGGTGAAGAGCGTCACGCATTGCAAGGCCGTTCATTACCGTTGCAAGCATACCCATGTGGTCACCAACAACGCGGTTCATGCCAGCTTCAGCAAGACCAGCACCACGGAACAAGTTACCGCCACCGATAACAACACCAACTTGAACGCCTAGTTCAACCAATTCTTTTACTTCTTGAGCCATACGATCAAGGATCGTTGGGTCAATACCAAAACCTTCTTCGCCTTGTAGCGCTTCACCGCTAAGTTTTAACAGAATACGTTGATACACTGGTTTAGGGTTCGTAGTCATGGAGTTTACCTTCCAAAGAGTTGATGATTAACAGTCATGGATAAAAACTGAAGAGCTCAGTTTGCATTCATAACAGCTAAAAGTCGGAAATAATTCATTATTCATAAAAAGACCGCAGCATTTGCCACGGTCTTTTTCAAACAATACGCTAAGGATTAACCTTTTTGTACCGCAGCAACTTCGTCAGCGAAGCTCATTTCAGCCGCTTTCTCGATGCCTTCACCAACTTCTAGACGTACGAAGTCAGATACTGAAGCGCCTTTCTCTTTCAGGATAGCGCCAACAGTTTGCTTAGGCTCCATGATGAAAGCTTGACCAGTTAGAGAGATTTCGCCCGTGAATTTCTTCATACGGCCAACAACCATTTTCTCTGCGATTTCAGCTGGTTTGCCTTCGTTCATAGCGATTTCAACTTGAACTGCTTTTTCTTTCTCAACTACGTCTGCAGGTACGTCTTCTGGGTTTAGGAACTCAGGACGTGATGCAGCAACGTGCATTGCAACGTGCTTAAGCGTTTCAGCTTCGCCTTCACCAGCAACAACAACACCGATTTTCTCGCCGTGACGGTAAGAAGCTAGTGCAACACCTTCAACGAATTGTACGCGACGGATGTTGATGTTTTCACCGATCTTAGTTACTAGTGCAATACGCGCTTCTTCAAATTTAGCTTGAAGAGCAGCGATTTCTAGACGTTCTGCTAGAGCAACTTCAGCAACTTCGTTAGCGAATGCAAGGAAACCTGCATCTTTAGCTACGAAATCAGTTTGGCAGTTAACTTCAAGAAGAGCAGCTGCGCCGTTTGCTTCTTTGATGATGATTGCGCCTTCAGCAGCAACGTTACCAGCTTTTTTAGCTGCTTTCGCTGCGCCAGATTTACGCATGTTTTCAATTGCTAGCTCGATGTCGCCTTCAGCAGCAACAAGTGCTTTTTTACATTCCATCATGCCCGCAGCTGTGCGTTCACGAAGTTCTTTAACTAGAGCTGCAGTTACAGTTGCCATTCTCTATTCCTCAGTAAATTCTAAAAAAGATAAAAAACAGGGGCCTAATTAATTGGCCCCTGATATTGACTGTATTCAGTCCGTTAAGCCACCGATTATGACCGCTTAATATGAACTAAATATGGCTCAGAGCCGCTATTATTCAGCTTCTACAAAACCGTCTTTTTCAGCAGCTACAGCAGCAACATCTTTGTTACGACCTTCTTTAACCGCGTCTGCAGCAGCGTTTAGGTAAAGCTGTACTGCACGGATTGCATCATCGTTACCTGGGATAACGAAGTCAACGCCGTCTGGGTTAGAGTTAGTATCAACTACAGCGTAAACTGGGATACCTAGGTTGTTTGCTTCTTTAACTGCGATGTGTTCGTGATCAGCATCGATTACGAATAGAGCGTCTGGAAGGCCGCCCATGTTCTTAATACCACCAAGAGATTTCTCTAGCTTCTCCATTTCACGAGTACGCATTAGAGCTTCTTTCTTAGTAAGCTTGTCGAAAGTACCGTCTTGAGCTTGCGCTTCAAGTTCTTTCAGACGCTTGATAGACTGACGAACAGTTTTGTAGTTCGTTAGCATACCGCCTAACCAGCGGTTGTTAACGTAGAACTGGTTGCTGTTGATAGCAGCTTCTTTAACAGCTTCAGATGCAGCGCGCTTAGTACCAACAAAAAGAACTTTACCTTTCTTCTCGCCAACTTTAGCAATTTCAGCTAGAGCGTCGTTGAACATTGGTACAGTTTTTTCTAGGTTGATGATATGTACTTTGTTACGAGCACCAAAGATGAATGGCTTCATTTTTGGGTTCCAGTAACGAGTTTGGTGACCGAAGTGAACACCAGCTTTAAGCATATCGCGCATTGATACAGTTGCCATTTTAAAATCCTCTATGGGGTTAGGCCTCCACATCCCCCATGAATCCGACCCCTAACAACTAACCACTTTTCAGCCGTTATCTATGTTGTTGAGGCACCCCGGAACATGTGTCGGAATGTGTGTGATTTAAAGAAATAAGTTAGTGGACACAAAGCTTGTTTCGCCAAGTGGAGAAAACAGTCCTGATGTCCGGCGCGCTTTATACCATATTTTGTCTATCTATGGCTAGAAAAAATTCTAAAAATGGCGACTGCTATACTGAACCGTGGCGGCGAATTTCCTCTGTAAAATAGTGTCCTATTCAAATCACGCTGCACCATTAAACCGAACATTATCCACTCAGATTGAGCAGTATCCACCAATATTGTACGGACATGGTAATGTTGCGCTAAAATGCTGCACTGATAGAATAGCCCCAATATGCACACTTAGGTGCTACCAAATTAAGAGATATGCAATGGCTGTAAAAATTAAAACTGCTGAAGAAATCGAAAAAATGCGCGTTGCCGGCAAACTGGCCGCTGAAATTCTAGAGATGATTGAACCTCACATCCAAGTAGGTACAACGACAGAAGAACTGAACAAAATCTGTCACGAGTACGCTCTAGAAAGAGGCGCATACTCAGCACCACTTGATTACCACGGTTTCCCTAAGTCAATCTGTACGTCTATCAACCACATCGTGTGTCACGGCATTCCAGCATCACAAGATGAGACAGGTAGCACAGGTCAATTCAAACCTGCAGTATTGAAAGATGGCGATATTCTAAACGTTGATATAACTGTGATTGTTCCTGATGATGAAAATGCAGACCTAAGCGTTCGTCCACAAGGTTACCACGGTGACACCTCTAAGATGTTCCTTGTTGGTGAGGTTTCACCGGCAAACAAGCGTCTATGTATGGTTGCTCAAGAAGCACTTTACGAAGGCATGCGCCAAGTTAAGCCAGGTGTTCAACTTGGTCAAATCGGTACTGCTATCGAGAAGTACATCAAAACAAACAACAAGAACAACCCACGCGCTAAGTTCTCTATTGTTAAAGATTACTGTGGTCACGGCATTGGTTCTGAATTCCACGAAGATCCACAAGTAGTTCACTACAAGAACAGCGATCGCACCGTGCTAAAAGCAGGCATGTGCTTCACTATCGAGCCAATGATCAACGCGGGTAAGTTTGGCTGTCGTCTTGATGACGAAGATAGCTGGACAGTATACACAGCAGACAGCAAGAACTCGGCTCAATGGGAGCACACTCTGGTTGTAACTGATACTGGTTGTGAAGTACTAACACTGCGCAGCGATGATACAATCCCACGTATCATGAAGAACGCTTAGTTCACCGAACTGAGCGCATCAGCCTTTTAAAAATATCCTCGCATTGTCGAGGATATTTTTTATCCACTCAATTTCGATTTTCCATCAGCTTCTGTTAAATTGTTTACTATTCTCATTTGCTTGCACGGATAGCAGACTATGCCTTATCAATGCCCTCTTACGTTCAATGACGAACAAATTGAAATCTGCGAATTAAAAAATCAGCTCGAGATCTTCACGCAGTATCAAAAAAATGAATTTCTGAACCACCATCCCGTCACCGATTTGGTTCTACTGCGCTCCGAATACATGGATTTACTTCTCAATCGTTTGTGGGAAAATTTCGGATTCAACAAACTGCCTCATATTTCACTTGTCGCAGTGGGTGGTTATGGTCGTGGCGAACTGCATCCTTTGTCTGACATTGATATTCTCATTGTCTCGCAAAAAACACTACCACCAGCTCTTGGTGAAAAGGTCAGTCAATTCATTACTCTACTTTGGGATTTAAAGCTCGAAGTTGGCCATGCTGTGCGAACTATTACTGAGTGTCTCGATATCGGCACCGATGATTTAACCGTCGCGACCAACCTACAAGAGTCGCGATTGTTATGTGGTAGTGAAGACACTTTCCAAGAACTAAAACTGAAGATTCATTCCGATTCATTTTGGCCAAGTGAGACGTTTTACAAAGCCAAGATTCAAGAACAGAGAGAGCGTCATGCTCGCTACCACGACACCACCTATAATTTAGAACCGGACATCAAATCGACTCCGGGAGGGCTCAGAGACATCCATACCCTGAGCTGGGTTGCGCGTCGCCACTTCGGCGCGACCTCTTTGTTAGAGATGAGCAAATACGGCTTTCTGACCGATGCTGAATATCGTGAGCTCGTTGAGTGCCAAGATTTTTTATGGCGTGTTCGCTTTGCATTGCATATTGAACTGCGCCGTTACGACAACCGTTTAACGTTCGCGCATCAAGCTCAAGTCGCTGAACATCTGGGTTATACGGGTGAAGGAAACCGTGGTGTTGAGATGATGATGAAAGAGTTCTACCGAACCCTTCGTCGTGTTGCTGAACTGAATAAGATGCTGCTTAAGCTGTTCGATCAAGCGATCATCAATGGCGGTCAAACCCAAGACGCTGAAATTCTCGATAGTGATTTCCAACGTCGAGGTTCGTTGATCGAAGCGCGCAAGCCTGCCCTATTCCAAGCAAGACCAGAAACGATTCTCGATATGTTTATCCATATTGCCAATGACTCGACTATCGAAGGGGTAAGTCCACCAACACTGCGACAACTGCGTACGGCACGCCGTCGATTGAACCGATTCCTGCATACCATTCCTGAAGCTCGTGACAAGTTCATGGATCTAGTTCGCCACCCTAATGCCCTGCACAAAGCCTTTAGCTTAATGCACAAATTGGGCGTGCTCTCTGCGTACTTACCGCAGTGGAGCCAGATCGTTGGTCAGATGCAGTTTGACCTATTCCATGTTTACACCGTGGATGAGCACAGTATCCGCCTGCTCAAGCACATCAACCGCTTTGGTCAAATCGAAAACCACGATAAGCACCCTATCTGCTGTGAAGTCTATCCTCGAGTACAGAAGAAAGAGTTGCTGATCCTTGCCGCTATCTTCCATGACATCGGCAAAGGCCGCGGCGGAGACCACTCTGAGATAGGTGCGGTTGAGGCTTACTCTTTCTGTATTGAACACGGGCTATCGAAGCCTGAAGCCAAACAAGTCGCGTGGTTGGTACAAAATCACCTATTGATGTCAGTAACGGCTCAACGTCGTGATATCTACGACCCAGATGTGATCACCGAATTCGCCAAAAAAGTGCGTGATGAAGAATCACTCGAGCTACTGGTTTGTTTAACCGTTGCCGATATCTGTGCGACTAACCCTGAGCTATGGAACAGTTGGAAACGAACCCTGTTAGCTGAGCTGTTCCACTCAACGCAGCGAGCACTGCGCCGCGGCTTGGAAAACCCTGTCGATGTCAGAGACCGTATTCGTCACAACCAACAAATGGCATCAGCACTGCTGCGTAAAGAAGGCTTCACCGCTCGTGAGATTGAAGTGTTGTGGCAACGCTTTAAGGCCGATTATTTCTTGCGTCACACACATAAACAAATCGCTTGGCACTGTGAGCACTTACTTCGCCTAGAAGACCCAAGCCAACCGTTAGTGCTGATCAGTAAGAAAGCGACGCGCGGTGGCACAGAAGTGTTCGTTTATTGTAAAGACCAAGCAGCACTGTTTGCGACCGTGGTTGCCGAACTCGACAGACGTAACTTTAACGTTCATGACGCGCAGGTCATGGTTAGCAAAGATGGTCATGTTTTGGATACCTTTATCGTACTAGACCAGCACGGCGAAGCGATTGATGAAGCAAGACACAAAGCCGTTGCTAAACATCTGACTCATGTATTGACTGATGGCCGCCCGACTAAGATTAAGACGCGTCGCACGCCACGTAACTTGCAGCATTTCAAGGTGAAAACCTTAGTTGAGTTCCTACCAACCAAGAGTAAGAAACGCACCTTGATGGAGTTAAGAGCTCTTGATACACCAGGGTTGTTGGCTCAAGTCGGTGCAACCTTTGCAGAATTAGACATTAACTTGCACGGTGCGAAAATCACCACCATAGGTGAGAGAGCTGAAGATTTGTTTATTCTGACCAGTGACGCGGGAGGAAGACTGTCTGAAGAACAGGAACAAGCGCTAAGAGAACGATTAACTGAGCATGTTTCAGAACTCGCACCTTAGAAAGCTAATTTAGTGCTAGAAGTAAGTTATTACTAGGAAACAAGTTTAGCTCTAGGAATAGCTTTAATAGCCAAATAAGTGTGGGCAAAGATAGAGAGCGATCTTGCCCACAACTTACAATCAATTCACAGATATCAACTATCTAGCTCGTCGTTAGGCTGCTACATTGATCAAGTCAATTACATAAAAGTATTACATTCATAACCTAGAGGTCGCTTATGTATCCAAACCTCACTGGCTTAGGTATCCACGAACCTAAACAGATTGAACGTTACTCCCTTCGCCAAGAAGCTCATAAAGATATCCTGAAGATTTACTTTCGTAAGCAGAAAGGTGAACTGTTCGCGAAAAGCGTTAAGTTTAAGTACCCACGACAAGTAAAAAGTGTGCTTGTTAGCGGTGGCAATAATCAATACAAAGAAGTGACTGAGATTAACCGCAACCTCACTCTTGTGATTGATGAGCTCAATAAGATCACCAAACCGACGCCAACCGCTGAGGTCGATGTGAAGCAGAAGATCCTTACCGACTTACGCCACTTAGAGAAGGTTGTATCAAGTAAGATCTCAGAGATCGAAGCCGATCTAGAAAAACTGAAATGATCCCGCGATGAGCGACTAACTAACATTAGTTTTACCGCTAAGATTGCATAGACACAAAAAGGGCTGATATCACTATCAGCCCTTTATTTTTATTCTATTTTCTATGTTTACTAGACGCCTGGTCTTTACTTAGACGACCGTACTTCAGCATTCACCAAGCTGGTATCCCACTCAAAGGTTTCAAACAACCTTAGCCACGTTTCATCTAGGCTGGCCTTCATCACCAACTCTTCTTTTGTGAAAGGATGGATAAAGCGAAGCTCAGAAGCGTGCAACAACAAACGATGCGAATCTAAATCATCACGGAACAGTCGATTGTGCTTACCATCACCATGTGAAGTATCACCGACAATCGGATGTCTTAGATGAGCCATGTGACGACGCAGCTGATGTTTGCGACCTGTCTTTGGCATCATCTCAACCAAGCAGTAGCGGCTCGTAGGAAAGCGTCCTGTTGAATATGGCACTTCTACTTTTACTAGCGGTTCATAGACTGTCACTGCCTCTTGCGCTTCTTTGTCTTCTTTCGCGAACTTATCTGCGATCTTATCCAGCTCAACCTTAAGTGCATAATCGAGCGTATCGCCCTCTTCTATCCAACCACGGACAATCGCATGATAGGTTTTTTGCATCTCATGATTAGCGAACATTGGCATCACCTGTGAAGCAACCTCACTCGACAACGCAAACACCAACACACCCGATGTCGGTCTGTCTAAGCGGTGTAATGGAAATACATGCTGACCAATTTGATCGCGCAATGTCTGCATAACAAATTGCGTTTCGTGTTTATCCAACCATGAACGATGCACTAGCATGCCAGCGGGCTTATTCACCGCGACAAAGTACTCATCTTGATAAATGATCTCTAACATTACGCACATACCTCATCAATGCTCTGAATTGTCACTAGCAGTTCGACTTTGTCTGCCTCATTTTTCCACACTTCACCAAAATAAGGATGGATAGCAAAGCCTTTCGGTAGGCTCATTTGGGCATCCATCATTGCGTTGATCTTAACGATAAAGATCCACTGCAACCACTCTTCCGGTTGTAACGAATCAATCCCGAAAGGTTCAACGCTCGCCAGAGCTTCATCCGAAGGCGGAAGCGTGCTCCATAGCGAACATTGGCGCATTTGTTCTTCTAGTTGTTGAAGTAAAAGAGGTAACTTTGTGGCTGCTGTCATTTTTCACCAAGTTATTTATCTAGTGACCTTGAAATTGGGGCATAGAGTACCATCTATTTAGGAAAGAAAGTTAGGAGCTTTATTACTATGGAAACGATTCACACGCTCACTCAGTTACTAAAGAATAGCGGTTGCCAGTACGATATCTACGACCTAGGTCGCCGTATTCAGAAGATCGACAACACCTTATTCTCTGATGTTGAGCAAGGGAAACAGCCGTACCCATTTCCACTTCAGAAACAAGCTCACTTAGCGATTAGTTACTGGAACGAACACAAGCAACCTTGGATCTGGTTCCTAAAATTCAAACTGGACGAAAGAGGCCTATTACATCAAGGTGATGTCGGCAATTTCCTTAAGTTTGTTATCGAAGCGATGGGCACACGTTTGAACGGTGAGATCAGCGAAGAGCAACAACAAAAGCTGTCAAACAACCCATATACCTTCAAGCCTTCAGAAGACAAAATGGCCGTGTTCCATAGCCAAGTAAGAGCAGGTTTAGACCTTGCAACGAGCCAATACTACGAACACGCTCAACACTACTTCACAGGCGATCTAGGCTGGGACAACTGGAAAACCGTTGGCCTACAAGGCATCACTGATATGTGTGCTCGTTTAGGCAGCCAACAAAATGGTGTCGCGATTCGCAAAGCATTGAATAAGCTGCCTTCAGAACCTCTATACGCGACTCTCGGGGCGCTTGAGCATACGCAAATCAATGACAAGCTCGCTCAACGCTTACAAGAAATGGCAGAGAATGAGATTAACAGTCAAGAGCCAGATCTGTTCTTACTGTCAGCACTGGTACGTGCCCTTTCTGGCGCAGAGCAAAGCACAACCAACGCCGTAATTAACCAAGTTCTGGCTAGCCCGCGCTTAAGCCACCAAGAAGTATTGATTGGTTTGGCTGGTCGCAGCTGGCACGCACTGCAAGATCCTGCGATTGCTGAGCAGTTCTTGCTGCGTCTCGCACAAACGGGCAACCAAAACTTGTTCAATCAGTTATTTGCAGATTTAGTGATGATTCCGACACTGAGAATGGTATTTTTACCATTATTGAACTCGAACCCATCACCAGAACTCGCCAATGCACTTGTAGAATTACAACAAGCGGCTAAGTCGCAATAGATACCAGACAGAACAGCTCAGTAGCTCATAACAAAAAGCTCAAATCACGAACGGAATAGAGAGATAAAAGGAAGTATGGATTAAATGATAGATAACTTATTGGCTATTTTGATGCTGTGCTTCTTTTGCTTTCTGTTTTGGCAACAGCGCAGGCAATCCGAGCTTGCGAAAGCTGCCATTGCAAGAAAATGTAAAGAGCTCGACTTACAGCTATTAAGTGTTGCCTTTAGTGGTCATAAACTTAAGATGCGCCATGAGCTCACCACCATTTGGCGCTGGCACACCGTGTATCAATTTGAGTTTTCAGTGTTAGGTGATGACCTGTACCAAGGGAAACTGACCATGGTGGGCTTCCGTTCTATGCGGTTTGAGCTACAGCCTCATAGAATGTAACGTCGCAATACGCGGTATAACTATATTCATGATAAGGGCCAAACTGATCTTGTTTGGTCTCTTTAAATGCAAAGCCTAACTTTTCAAGTAACTTAATTGATGGGTTATGACCAACATTAACGGTCGCGACAACATTCGTTAGGTGTTCTTCAAAACAAACCAAACTAAAGAAAGGTTTTAGCACTTCACTAGCAAGGCCTTGATTCCAAAACTCCTTGTCCAGAATAAATCCCAGTTCATGCTTCCCTTCTTCAGACGAAACAAACAAATGCCCGAGGTATTCGCGGGTTTGGTTGTGGATAATGGCTCGGCAAAAACCAACGTTGTCGTTCAGTATTTCTTGAAATAGGTGTTTTGCAGAGGCAATAGAATGCGGCCCGTTCATTTCAGCACGATTGATGGGGCAGCAATTCAACTTGATAAAGTCATGTTCTAACTGCTCGGTATAAGGTACCAACAGCGTTCTTGAGGTTGCTATCGTCATAAAACACTCCTTGTGTTGACCATTAGCAGAAAAGCAGATGTCGCGTGCTTAGATAAAAGCTCCTGAATTAAAGAGAGCCCCTAGATAGAGAAAAAGCCTTAGGAAAAGAAAAGCCCCGACACCGAAGTGTCAGGGCTAGGGTCTTACTCGCAGCAGTCCGGCTACTAATTAATGCTCCATGCATCATCCATAATAGTGGCTGTAATCCTTCAGCTCTTTCCTTTACTTCGCCGTCCTAGCGGTGTCCAATCATCCTGAAAGCTAACAATCCTAGTTAGCGCACATCACTTGTTCCGTGAGCGGTGTCCTTTACATCGTCCTGATGCTAATCCAACCCTTTAATCCTAAAGGTGTCCATTGTCATTCCGTTGCAGCTAACTTCCTGTTAACTGACTGTATCCCTACAATGTCCTTACGCTCCATGCTTGATCACTCAATCCTAAGTAACCAAATCTTCATCCTGAAGATAACCAAATCCTTGGTGCTTTCCTGTTCCGTGTCAGAATCCTTCCGACAAGGTTTAATTTACGCGATTTAGGATTTCGGACAATAGATTTGCATCACATTTTGAATTCAAGAAAGTTGTTAATTATATAAAACAATTAAAATTCAACACCTTAACCATGTGCACATCAATCTCTCTAGCGATGTATTCGTGTTATCTCACAACCTTTGTAAGAGATCTCTCACAAGCCATGGGCGGTTTTATGATTCGCTATCATTCACCAGAGCGAGTAAAATGACTAAAGACTAAAAATGGAGATCAACATGCTGACAAAAGATGTTTCTGAAGAGTTGAAATCAGTGCTTGAAGGACTGCAAGCGCAAGGGAAAGAGCCGACAGTTGCTTTAGTTAAGGCTCGTATGAGCACATCCGTTCCGATGCCCGCTTTAATCACGACCATCAAGAGCTGGAAAAGCGCAAATCGTGTTCCTAAAGTTGAAGTCGCGACACAAGAAGAGCCAGCACTTGATCGTGTTAGCCAACTGGAAAAGCAAATCCTTGAACTCACTGCTCGCGTTGCCATGCTTGAAGCTAAACTAACTGATCAATAAGGCAACTGAGCAATAAGTTGACCGATAAATAAGCTAACAGAGAAATAGAACACTATGAAGATATGGGTTGATGCGGACGCTTGTCCAAAGGTTATCCGAGAAACAATCGTACGCGCAGCTGAGCGCACAGGGGTTGAATGTACCTTTGTGGCAAACCATCTGGTTCCCGTTCCTAAACGCAATAACATTCACTCAATTCAAGTGCCAAGCGGGTTTGATATTGCTGATGATGAAATCGTAAAGCGCACTGAACCCGGCGATCTTGTGATTACATCCGATATCCCTCTGGCTGACGAAGTGATCACTAAAGGTGGGCAAGCACTCAGCTCTCGTGGTGAGCTTTACACCAAAGAGACCATTAAAGCGCGTCTGAACATTCGTGACTTTATGGATACCATGCGCTCAAGTGGCATCCAAACGGGTGGACCAAGTGCCCTTTCTCAAACCGACCGTCGTGAGTTCGCAAACCACTTAGATAGAATTCTAGCCAAACGCTAGCTGGCTCATCCGAGCTTAACCTAGTTCTATCTCTCCATAAAAAATCAAAAAACCTGCAAACAATGCAGGTTTTTTTAATATCAATTAGAAGAAGGTTTCCCCTACTCTACAACTAAGGCGTGTAGTACGTTGCAGCGCCTGGACCTACTGGTAGACCGAATACGAATACCCATAGGTAGAACAAGATGCTCCAACCAAACATGAATACCATTGAGTAAGGCAACATTGTCGCGATCAGTGTACCGATACCTAGGTTCTTCATGTAGCGAGTTGCTACGGCAAGGATAAGACCGAAGTAGCTCATCATTGGTGTAATGATGTTGGTTGTTGAATCACCGATACGGTAAGCCGCTTGAATCGTTTCAGGTGCGTAGCCTACTAGCATTAGCATTGGAACGAAGATTGGCGCTGTTACTGCCCACTGTGCAGAAGCTGAACCGATCATCAGGTTAATGAAACCACACATTAGGATGAATGCGAAGAACAACATTGGACCCGTTAGGCCGATATCCTGAAGGAATGTTGCGCCGCCTACAGCAACCACTTGACCAAAGTTCGTCCACTTAAAGAAAGCAACAAACTGTGCAGCAAAGAATACAAGAACGATGTACATGCCCATTGAAGACATCGACGTTGCCATTGCATTAATCACATCACGGTCATTCTTCATTGAACCGGTAATTTTGCCGTAAACAAAACCAGGAATAGCAAAGAATACAAAGATAAACGCGACGATACTTTTCAGGAATGGAGAGCCTGAAATCGTGCCCGCCTCTGAACGTAGAACACCGTCAGCAGGAACAACAGTCCAAGCTAAAAGCGCACTCACGATTAATACAGCGACACCCGCCAATCTAAGGCCTTTCTTCTCAATAGCAGTAAGCTTACCCATTGAGTCATTTGAAAGATCTTCAGACGCGTCTTCGACATTGTATTTACCCAGTTTAGGTTCAACAATCTTCTCTGTTACCAATGCGCCGGCAATCGAGATAAAGAAGGTCGAAATAAACATGAAGTACCAGTTTGATTCAGGGCCAACAGAGTAAGATGGATCAAGCATTTGTGCTGCTGTTTCTGTGATACCAGAAAGCAGTGGATCAACCGTACCGATAAGTAGATTTGCAGAATAACCACCAGATACACCAGCAAATGCTGCCGCTAGACCTGCTAATGGGTGACGACCCAATGAGTGGAAAAGCATTGCTGCAAGAGGGATAAGTACTACGTAACCCAGCTCTGAAGCCGTGTTAGAGATAATACCGGCAAATACCACGGTTACAGTAACCATGCGCTGAGATGCGCCCATTACCATGCCGCGCATTGCCGCAGATAATAGACCTGAGTGCTCAGCAATCGCAACACCTAGCATTGCAACAAGTACAGTACCAAGTGGCGCAAAGCCAACAAAGTTCGAAACTAGATTCGTTACGATGAGTTGTAAGCCTTCAGCATTAAGTAAGCTTACAACGTGGATCATACCATCAGCAGCACGACCACTAGCACCTTCAGGGCGAGGGTCCATGACAGACACTTCAAAGTAACCAGCAATACCTGAAGAAACTAGGATTGCGACACAGAAGATAGCAAAAAGAGTGATTGGGTGGGGTAAAAGGTTCCCCAAATATTCAACGCTGTCTAAAAAGCGTGTGAAAATAGGTTTTTTTGGTGCGTTGTTTTTTATTGAAGCAGATGAACTCATCTGTTCCCTCCTTGTGTAGTGATTCCTGTGCAATTGTGACAAAGATGTTCAAATTGCCAGCGAAGGGTACGCGACAAAAATATCAATTAGAAATTCAAAATGTTACAAAGTGTGTAACAAACGACGACTTTTAACTCTATTTGAACAATTAATTAGCAAATAAATCTATATTAAACACAAAAACTAGATTTATAATTTACAACAACGCATTCACTAGAAATATAACTCACAATATAACCCATTGATTCACTTGAAAATAAAATACATCGTACGTTAAATACACACTCGATATCCGGTTAAGTTCCTCTCGAAGGAAAAGAAAAACAGACAAATGAATGAAGTTTGACTTTCCCCTCGTTTTTACACACATGTCACATCATATTGACGGTTATTTTTGAACCGCTTTAAATCTTGGATTGGATTTACAGATCACATAGTGACGCCCTCTACGCTTAACTATCTGGCAATCAGGGTGACGGCTTTTCGCACTTTTAAGTGATTTAACAACTTTCATTATTTAGCTCCCTTACCTAATTGACCAAAACGACGAGTGAAGTTCGCAACGCGTCCCTCTTTATGTAGCACTCGTTGTTTGCCCGTATAGAAAGGATGCGACTTTGGCGACACCTCAATCGTGAAGTAAGGGCAAGTATTGCCGACTTCCCATTCGATAGTACGGTCTGTTTTTAGCGTTGAGCCGATTAAGAAGTACTCATCGACACTGGTGTCATGAAAAACCACGGGACGGTAATCTGGATGGATATTCGGTTTCATTGTATTTCCCTAAATAATTAAATTGATACGTTATAACATATCAAATGTTAATTATTATCAAAAGAAAAACAAGCGATTTTATGATATTTTTCCGTCTTAACTGAAACCAGAGAACACCTTGCTATGTACACCATTAAACCTGTTGGCTTTATTGAGTCTCCTTATAAAGAGAAGTTCGCTGTGCCAAGACAGCCTAGGTTAGTACCAACATCCACCTCAAGAGTCAGGTTGGTTGACGCAGCAAACTGCCTTGAGTCTGTTCGAGATATTGAGCAATTTAGCCATGTGTGGTTGTTGTTTTTGTTCGATAAGAACCTTGAAGCAGGCTGGAGACCAACCGTGAGGCCACCTCGCCTTGGCGGCAATGAACGTATTGGTGTCTTCGCGTCACGTGCCACATTCAGACCAAATGGAATTGGCATGTCTGCGGTTGAACTAAAAGGTGTGTCTCAAGAGAAAGGACAGACTTGGTTGGATCTCGGCAGCGTCGACTTAGTAGACGGTACACCGATCATCGACATCAAGCCTTATATCCCCTATTCAGATTCGATTCCGGATGCATTGGGAGGGTTTGCCGCCGATGAACCAGAAGTGCTCGACGTTAACTTTTCGCAGCAAGCGCAAAGTAAGCTCGCAAGCCATCCACAAGCGCGCCATATCATTCAGGTGATCAAAGAAGTATTAGGCCAAGATCCTCGCCCTGCCTATAAGAAAGGTAAGCCTGACAACAAGGAATATGCGGTAAATTTGTTCAATCTTAACGTGAAATTCGTGGTTGAAACGCTTTTCATCAATGTAACTGACATTGAACGCTTTTGAGATCCCAAATAGGCTGATATTATATGCGGCTATATCAGATTTGCTGTGGTTACGAACGACAGCAAGTTTTCTTTTATCAATGATGAAACGGATACCATAGAATGCGTACCAGTAACTACCTTCTTTCTACTCTGAAAGAGACTCCAAACGACGCAGAAGTTATCAGCCACCAGCTGATGCTACGTGCAGGTATGATCCGTAAGCTAGCTTCAGGTTTATATACTTGGCTACCTACTGGTCTACGTGTACTGCGTAAAGTCGAAAATATCGTTCGCCAAGAGATCGATAATGCAGGTGCCGTTGAAATCTTGATGCCCGTAGTTCAACCGTTTGAGCTTTGGGAAGAGACTGGCCGTTCTGAAAAGATGGGGCCTGAGCTACTTCGTTTCACAGACCGTCACTCTCGTCCATTTGTTCTTAGCCCAACAGCTGAAGAAGTGGTAACGAGTCTAGTACGTAACGAGATCAGCTCTTACAAACAGCTACCTCTAAATCTGTACCAAATCCAGACTAAATTCCGTGATGAGCGCCGCCCTCGTTTTGGCGTAATGCGTGCACGTGAATTCTCTATGATGGATGCGTACAGCTTTGATATCGACAAAGAAGGCTTAGAAAAGTCTTACCAAGCGATGCACGATGCTTACTGTAAAGCATTCGACCGTATGGGCCTTGAATACCGTCCAGTATTGGCAGACTCTGGCGCAATCGGCGGCAGCGGCTCTCAAGAGTTCCACGTTCTTGCTGAAAGCGGCGAAGACCTAATCGCATTCTCAACTGAGTCAGATTACGCAGCAAACATCGAAAAAGCAGAAGCACTTGCTCCTACTGAAGATGCAGCAGCACCAACTCAAGAGATGGAACTGGTTGATACACCAAATGCGAAAACTATCGCAGAATTGGTAGAGCAACACGGTCTAGCAATCGAGAAGACAGTTAAGACTCTATTCGTTAAAGCTTCTGATGAAGTAGACGCTGATATCATCGCGCTAATCATCCGTGGTGACCACGAACTGAACGAAGTGAAAGCAGAGAACCTTCCACAGGTTGCTTCTCCGCTAGAGATGGCTTCTGAAGAAGAAATCCGCGCACTTGGTGGTGCAGGTCCTGGTTCACTTGGACCTGTTGGCCTAGAGCTACCATTCATCGTTGACCGCTCTGTTGCTGTAATGAGCGACTTTGGCGCTGGTGCAAACGTAGATGGTAAGCACTACTTCGGCATCAACTGGGGTCGTGACGTTGAGCTTGCTCAAGTTGAAGATCTACGTAACGTTGTTGAAGGCGACCTTAGCCCATGTGGTCAAGGTACTATTCAGCTTAAGCGTGGTATCGAAGTTGGTCACATCTTCCAACTAGGTAATACTTACTCTAAAGCAATGAACTGTAACGTGCTTGGTCCTGATGGTAAGAGCGTAATCCTAGAAATGGGTTGTTACGGTATCGGTGTTTCACGTGTTGTTGCATCTGCTATCGAGCAAAACCACGATAAATTCGGTATCACTTGGCCAGACGCACTAGCGCCGTTCCAAGTTGCTATCGTACCAATGAACATGCACAAATCTGAGCGCGTTAAAGAAGCAGCTGAGAAGCTATACGCTGAATTAACAGCTATGGGTATCGAAGTTTTATTCGATGACCGTAAAGAGCGCCCTGGTGTTATGTTTAAAGATATCGAGCTTGTGGGTATCCCTCACACTATCGTTATCGGCGATCGCAGCATGGACGAAGGTAACTTCGAATACAAAAACCGTCGTACTGGTGATAAAGAAGCTATCGCAATGGACACGGTTATCGAGCACCTTAAGGCTCAACTAGCTTAGTAATCCGATTACTGACTAGATAAACATTGAAAGGCTGCCGTTAGGTGGCCTTTTTTGTGCCTGTCATTTCGCTTCAAACTCCCTTCTATTTATCAGTAGAGTAAATAACGTAAGTTAATCCCCTGTTCATCTTTAAATCCGTATATTGGTGTCATCAACTTTTTGGACATGCTCACCATTGGAGGTATCGATGGATATCAAAAGCTTACTGAACCAAGCACTTAAATCAGATCTCGTAAAACAAGGTACTCAGAAACTTTCACAAGGGTCTTCAAGTTTAAGTGGCCTTTCTCAAGGCAGCAATAGCAAGAGTAGCAGTAAAAGTACACTCGGAGCCTTCGGTGCAGGCGCAGTTGGCGGAGGACTGTTAGGTGCGTTAATGGGCTCTAAGAAGACTAAGAAAATGGGTAAGAAAGCGGCTGGGATTGGCGGCGCAGCAGCACTGGGCGCTTTGGCTTATAAAGTCTACAACGACTACCAGTCCAAACAAGGCCAGACACCTAACGCCGAACAGGCTCAGTTTGATGAAAATGATGCAAACCACAGCGTGCTGATTCTACGATCGATGATTGCCGCGTCTAAAGCTGATGGCCATGTTGATGAAGAAGAGATGGCTAAGATAGAGCAAGCCGTCGAGAATATGGGCGCTGATTATCAACTGACTAAATTGGTCTCTGAAGAACTGCATAAGCCACTCGACCCAAGCGAAATCGCTCAACTGGCAACGTCACCTCAACAGGCGAGTGAGATCTACTTAGCCTCTTTGATTGTGGCCGACGAACAGAATTTCATGGAAAAGGCGTACCTGAAAGAGCTCACGAAACAGCTCAATCTTGCTGATGAAGTCACCTATCAACTTGAACAACAAGTCTCTGGCTAATCGGCAAGTACCAAACGAAGCCGTAAAGAACGGCCTAAGCAGCGAGCTAACCAAGTGAGATATTGAGCAAGGACAAACTAACTCTGAACTTGATCAGATCCACTTTGTTTTTGCTTATCTCTATGTGTATATTGAGATCAGTTATCATTTGGTTAGGTATAAAAATGAAAGTATACGATTGTTGTGATTTGGTGCGTGAACTGTATTCTCAAATTGGCAGTGGCGACCAAGGCTATATCCCTAAAGCGATCACCTGCGCGGTAAAAACATTGAATGACCTTGCTGCAGATGAATCTCTTCCTAAAGAAGCACGTGATCGCGCTGCATTTGCCGCAGCCAATCTGCTGATCTCAGATTTCGAGGACTAACATGAACCTCGCTAATTTTGAAAAGATGGACTCTGTGATGTTGATGAGTATCGTCAACATGAAGTTACGTGACGACTTCGGTGGTGACTTGGATCGAGTGGTCAACTTCTACGAAATCGACAAAGCAGCCTTAATCGCTAAGCTCGCGTCTGCTGGTTTTGAGTATCTTCCAGAAGCTAAACAGTTTCGATAGTCGTTTAAAAAATCTTCCTATTTAAAGACCAACCTCTGTGTTGGTCTTTTTTTGTTGGTGATACGTAATAAGGAAACACGCAGCAAACCCATTATAAATTAGCTGTATGCACCTATACTTTTATATCTTAGAGTCAACGAACGCGCCTTGAACCAAAGCGTATTGTTGTATAGGCTACCTAAACTAGCATATAAAACTCATCACTCAAATTGATGATAGTGAAGGATTAACAATGAAAAGACTCGGACTTTTAGCCGTTATCGCAGCCGCACTCACCGCAGGTTGCGCTTCAAATACTCAGCAAGACAACTTTCGCGAAGCCTCTTTTGAGCTGTGTAATACTGAAGTCGATATTTACTCTGTAAGCCATGATGAACGAGTTCGTATCGTCTGTTCTGATGGCTCTAAATTCGCTTTGAACAGCGAAGACACATTAGAAGTGATGCGTGACATCAACATCGACTACTGTGATGGCGAAGGCCTAGGTAAGTTCAGTGAAAGCCGCCACTACTACTCTTTCAAGTGTAAGTCAGGCACCCTACTTAGCATCAAAAAGTAGAATCGACACTACCAAATACCAAAGGGTTAATGTGAAAGCATTAACCCTTTTTAATACCCGCTTTTCTTTACTCTTAATCCCAAATCCACCAGCCACCAGATACAAAAAATAGCTCCTTTAAAGAAGCCTCTAGTATCATTGCTTTTCAAAGTAGTTGTTTGAAATTCTAAGAGAGCACGCAGAGATTACGGGTGTAAGTGAGCATGCTCGACAACAATTTTAAAACTTCCAAGTACAAAAAAGGCCCCTATTAAGGAGCCTCTAGTATCAATATTTTTCAAAGTAGTTGTTTGAAATTCTAGGAGAGCACGCGGAGCTTACGAATGTAAGTGAGCATGCTCGACAACGTAATACCCAAAAAAACAAAAAAAGCTCCCAACAGGAGTAATGCCGTTCACTTAA